>NZ_JBFBKR010000001.1:0-278148 GCF_040686575.1 Arthrobacter sp. NPDC080073 | reverse complement strand
GGGGTGGGGGGTGTTGGTGTATGGGGCGTTTTGGGCGGGGGGGGGGGGGGTATGGGCGGGTTGTGGGGGGGGGGGGGGGGTTCCGGCCCCCCCCCCCCACGCCCGCTCAGACCGCTAAGGCGACCAGACGCTCAGTGCACCAGCTCCTTGGCCCCGCCTGCCGCCGTCGTGCGCTGCAATTTAGCGCCCTCGACGTCGACGTCGGGCAGGATCCTGGACAGCCAGCGCGGCAGCCACCAGGCCTTTTCGCCCAACAGGTACATCACGGCCGGAACGATGGTCATCCGCACCACGAACGCATCCACGAGCACGCCGAAGGCCATCGCGAAACCGAGCGGCCGGACCATCGTCAGGTGGCTGAAGATGAACCCGGCAAACACGCTGACCATGATGATGGCGGCGGCCGTGACCACAGCTGAGGCATGGCTGAAGCCGGTTCGGACCGCCTGCTTCGCGTTCTCCCCGTGCATGAACGATTCGCGCATGCCGGAGGTGATGAACACCTGGTAGTCCATGGCGAGGCCAAACAGCACGCCAATCAGGATGATCGGCAGGAAGCTCAGCACGGCTCCGGGATTGGGCACGTCGAACACGGTACCCAGCCAGCCCCACTGGTACACGGCCACCACGGCGCCGAACGCTGCCGCGAGCGAGAGCAGGAAGCCGCCGGTGGCCAGCAACGGAACGACGATCGAGCGGAACACCAGCAGCAGGAGGAGCAGCGAGAGCCCGACGACGATCGCCAAGTATGGCGGCAACGCTGCACCGAGCTTTGCGGAGACATCGATGTTGCCGGCTGTCTGCCCCGTCAATCCAATGGTGGCGCCTATGGCCTGCTGGATTTCGGAACCCTTCGCACGCAGTTCCGAGACCACCTGGACGGTGCTGGCGCTCGCGGGTCCATCCTTGGGGATGACCTGGAAAACGGCCGTGCGGTGATCCGGGCTGAGGGCTACCGGAACGGCTGCCACGACGTTGTCGACGCTGCGCAGCTTGTCGGCCACGTCGAACTGCTTGGCTTTGGCCTGGTCGTCGCTGAGTCCGGACGGGAACGTGCCGACAACCACGATGGGACCGGTCATGCCCTCCCCGAAGCTCTTCCGGGTGAGGTCATAGGCCTTGAACGCTTGCGAGTCGACCGGTTCCGAACCGCCGTCGGGCAAAGCGAGGCGCAGCTGGGAGGCCGGGAGCGCCAGCACCCCGAGAAGCACGACCCCGGCAAGCAGCGAGACCACCGGGTGCCGGGTCACCAGTCCGCCCCACCCGCGGCTGCTCCGCCGTTGGTCCTCTGCGCGGTCCGCCGAGGCGTGCTCCGGCTCCGCGTTGTGGCGCTCCGCCTTGGCCCACGCCCGCTTCGAGATCAGTTTGCGGCCGACCAGTGACAGCACCGCCGGGGTCATTGTGAGGGAGACGACGACGGCGACTGCCACCGTCGCGGCGGCCGACAGGCCCATGACGGCCAGGAACGGGAGTCCCGGAACGACCAATGCGGCAAGCGCGATGACCACAGTGAGGCCTGCGAAGAGAACGGCGTTGCCTGAGGTGCCGGTGGCGAGGGCCACGGATTCTTCCGCGTCCATCCCCGCAAGCAGTTGCCCGCGGTGGCGGTTGACGATGAAGAGCGAGTAATCGATTCCGACGGCGAGGCCCAGCATGAGCGCGAGCATCGGGGAGATGGAGCTCATGTCGATGACGCCGGTGAGGGCAAACGTTCCGCCGACGCCCACGGCCACGCCAATGATGGCCATCAGGAGGGGCAAGCCGGCGGCGACAAGCGTTCCCAGCATCACGATGAGGGCGATGGCCGCCACAGCGATGCCGATGATTTCGGAGACGCCGAACAACTGCGAGACGTCCTCGGTGATTTCCTTGCTGGCCAGGGCCGTGACACCTGCTGAGGAGACGCCATGGACGATGTCCTGGACTTGTTGCCGGACTGCCGGCGTCAGGCCGTTGATGGAGGTCTTGAACTGGACCTGGGCGATCGCCGCTTTGCCGTCTTCGGAGACGAAACGCATTCCTTGGGAAGCTGTCACCTGGCGTTTGGCCAGCGCGAGGGCGGCGGCACCATCAGTTGCTTGCTTCTGGCCGGCATCGAGCTTTTGGCGGCCAGCGAGAAGTTCGGCCTTCTGCGGGGCGAGCTGGGCCTGGATCTGCGCAGGGGGCATGCCCGCAGCGGTCATTTGCTGCTCGGCGCCCTTGAGCTTGGCATCACCTGCATCAAGGATGGCCCGGGCCTTGTCCAACTCGGCCTGCCCGGCGGCCGCCTTCTGTTCCCCGGCAGCAAGATCGGACGGCGCCTTGTCCAACGTGGCTTGGGTCGTGAAGGGGTTGACCGTGGACTGCACATCCGGCAGTTTCTCCAGCCGGGCGAGGGCCGACGCAACGGCGTCCTTGCCGGCCTGGGTGAATCCGGCGTCGCCGGCTTCGAAGACGATCCCTGCTGAACCGCCCGAGGACGCCGGAAGGTCCTTCTTGAGCTTGTCCAGCATCTGCTGGGTCTCGGTTCCGGGGATCTGGAAGTTGTTGGACATGGTGCCGTGGAATGCTGCAGCGGAGCCGCCGACGGCCACAAGCACGGCCAGCCACAGGGAGATCACCAGCCAGCGGTGACGGTAGGAGAACTTGCCAAGGCGGTAGAGCAGGAGTGCCATATCGGAACCGATCTGTCGGTGTGGTTATGCCGAGTGTTGTGGGTCAATCGCGGGCGGAGTGCCGCGCGACGCCGGGACTTCGAGGGGCGGGTGCCGTAAAGCCTGAACCGAGCAGGCCAATTGCGTCGATCAAGTGCTGCCGCAGGCTCGCGAGCGATTCCGGGGAAAGATCCGGGCCGTGTTGTTCGAACCAGACGCTCATGGCTGCCTTGCCGCAGGAAATAATCGACCCGGCCAAGGCCCGTAAATAGAGCTCATCGACATCCGGGCCGAGGCGAAGGCGGGCGGCGTCGATGATCTGCGTGGTGCAGTGGTCCCAGGCTTCGAGTTCGGAACGCACCAAGGCACGGTTGTCGTGGGTCAGGCTGAAGAGTTCGGCCATGGGGGAAACCGTCATGGGGTCTGCCAGCGCCGTGAGGGCGGCCCGGGCGGAATCGAGGATGGGTTCCTCCGATGGGCGCAGGCGGAATTGTTCGAGGGCATGGTCCAGGAAGCCCTCGGTCACGGAGGCCAGGGCGGCTTCGAGGCTCGGGAAGTAATTGAAGAAGGTGCGCCGGGACACGCCGGCCGCTTCCGCGATATCTTCCACGGTGAAATTGCCGGCGCCCCTGCTGCGCAACATGGCAAGGGCAGCGTCCGTGATCGCTTGGCGGGTGGCCAGTTTGTTTTGTTCCCGGCGCGAGGGGACAGTAGCGGTGTCGGAAGTCGTCACCTACTTACACTAAGTGCAACTTTGCACTCAGGGCAAGTTAAGATCGGGTTGAATCTTCTGTGGTGGGCTGCGCGGACTGCCGGGCTGCGGTGCTCGTCAAGTAGATCGACTGGCCTGTTGCGCCGGGCTCGCCTTCGGCCAGGGGGATGGCGAACACTGCGGTCCCGTAGGCGCACACCTCGGTCCAGTTGCCGCCCATCTCGGACGTGTCGAAGCGCATGGCGACGATTGCGTTGGCGCCGCGCTGCTGTGCCTCGTTGACCATGCGGGCCATGACTTCCTGGCGGCTTTCATAGAGCGCCTTGGTCATTTCGGGCAGCTCGCCGCCGCCGAGGGAGCGGAAGCCGGCAATCATTTGGGAGCCGAGATCCCGGGAGCGGACGGTGAGGCCCATGACTTCGCCGAAGACGGCGTCGATCCGGTGGCCCGGAATCTTGTTTGAGGTGACGATCAGCATGGACAGAGCCTATCCAGAATCCACCGTTTTCCACGGTTAAAAGGACGAATCCCCAGGGTGTTCCCCGGGGATTCGTCCGTGCGCCGTTGGGCCGCCGCTAGGCCTTGGCGTCAGCGAGTTCGCGAGTGTTCCCGGACGCCTCCGGAGACTCAGTCTCGGCCGCGAACGCCGTTCCCTTGCGTGGCGCGTTGTAGAGCGATTCGTCCAGGATTCCCTGCCGTTTGGCCACGATGGCCGGAACCAGCGCCTGTCCGGCGACGTTGACGGCCGTGCGGCCCATATCCAGGATGGGGTCGATCGCGAGGAGGAGCCCGACGCCGGCAAGCGGCAGTCCCAGGGTGGACAGGGTCAGAGTGAGCATGACGACCGCGCCCGTGGTGCCTGCCGTTGCCGCCGAACCAAGGACCGAAACCACTACGATCAGCAGGTATTGGCTGAAGTCCAGGTTGATGCCGAAGAACTGGGCAACAAAGATCGCGGCGACGGCCGGGTAGATGGCGGCGCAACCGTCCATCTTGGTGGTGGCGCCGAGCGGCACGGCGAAGGAGGCGTAACCCTGCGGAACGCCGAGGTTGCGTTCGGTGACGCGCTGCGTGAGCGGCAGCGTGCCGATCGAGGACCGCGAGACAAATGCCAGCTGCACCGCAGGCCACACGCCCGAGTAGTACTGCTTGATCGAGAGCCCGTGGGACTTGACCAAGATGGGGTAAACCACGAACAGCACCAAAACCAGGCCCGCGTAGATGGCCACCGTGAACTTGCCGAGCGAACCGATGGTGTCCCAACCGTAGACGGCTACTGCGTTGCCGATCAGGCCGATGGTGCCCAGCGGGGCGATGCGGATGATCCACCAGAGGACCTTCTGGATGACGGCCAGGGCTGAAGCATTGAGGTTGAGGAACGGCTCGGCCTGCTTGCCGACCTTGAGGGCGGCGACGCCGACGGCGATGGCGATCACCAGGATCTGCAGCACGTTGAAGCTGATCGACGTGCTGGCGACGCCATCCGTGACGTTCGTGCTCGCGCCAATGCCGAGGAAGTTCTTGGGGAAGAGGCCGGTGAGGAAGGCCCACCAGTCGCCGGTCTTTCCGGCGTACTCGGCCTTCTTGGTGATGCCGGTGCCGGAGCCCGGTTGCAGGAGCACTCCAAGTCCGATGCCGATCATCACGGCGATGAGCGAGGTGATGGCGAACCAGAGCAAGGTGTTCCACGCCAATTTCGCCGCATTGGACACTTGGCGGAGGTTCGCGATCGAACTCACCACTGCGGTGAAGATCAAGGGCACGACGGCGGTCTGCAACAGTGAGACGTAGCTCGAGCCGATGGTCTGCAGCGTGGCGCCGAGCCCGTTGGGAGCCTTCGTGGTGCTACCGGTGGCTTTGGCCAGGAGGCCTAGGGCCAGGCCGATCACCAACGCCGCGATGATCTGGACGCCGAAGGACGTTGCCCACGTGGGAAGCCGGGACGGAGTCTTTTCGGCGGAAGTCAAAGTGTTGGATGAATTGCTCACCGGAACAAACTAGGCCCCGGCAATACCACCGCGACCCGACGTTGAGAAATGTTACGGTCCCAAATTCACCCAACTACCAGAGAACCCTGCGAATTCGCCGCCAATCCAGCCATTTATGAAGTTATTCCCGGACGGAATGTGGGGAATGTAACAGCCACGATGCGCTTGGCGGCGGGCGCCTTCCGCACCGAGCCCTTGGCGACAGGCATCCGGCAGCGTGCGTCAAAGCGACGAAGGAGCAGCACGCCCAGGATGCGTGTCGCCAAGGGCGGCCAGACTTCGGACTACCCCAGCAGCGCCCGGCGAAGCGTATCCAGGCCGACAGAGCCAATGTTCAGCGCATCCGTGTGGAAAGATTTCAGGTCGAACCCGTCGCGGCGTTCGAGTTCAGCCCGGATTTCTTCCCATAGCCGCTGCCCCACCTTGTACGACGGGGCCTGGCCCGGCCAGCCGAGGTACCGGGTGAATTCGAACTGGAGCTGGCCCGCGCTGATGGGAAGGTTGGCCTTGAGGAATTCGAAGCCCTTGTCCGAGGTCCACGTCCCGCTGCCCCAACGTTCTGGAACTTCCAGCTCGAGGTGGACGCCGATATCGAACACCACGCGGGCGGCACGCATGCGCTGCATGTCCAGCATGCCCATGTGGTCGCCCGGGTCCTTGAGGTAGCCGAGCTCCAGCATGAGCTTTTCGGCGTAGAGGGCCCAGCCTTCGCCGTGTCCGGAGACCCAGCAGACGTTCCGTCGCCAGTTGTTGAGGAGTTCGCGGCGGTAGACGGCAGTGGCCACCTGGAGGTGGTGGCCGGGGACGCCTTCGTGGAACACCGTAGTGGTTTCGGCCCAGGTGGTGAAGGTGTCTTCGCCGGCGGGGACGGACCACCACATGCGGCCGGGCCGGGAGAAGTCGTCGGAGGGACCCGTGTAGTAGATGCCGCCTTCGTCCGTGGGGGCGATGCGGCATTCGAGCGTCTTCATGACGTCCGGGATGTCGAAGTGGACGTCGGCCAGTTCGGCTACCGCGCGGTCTGAGAGTTCCTGCATCCAGGCTTTAAGGGCATCGGTGCCCTTGATTTGCCGCTCGGGATCGTTGTCGAGAATGGCTTTGGCCTCCTCGATGGACGCACCGGGCTTGATTTGCTCGGCCACGCGTTCCTGCTCGGCAATGAGCCTGTCGAGTTCCTGCACACCCCAGGCGTACGTTTCCTCCAGGTCCACGGTTGCTCCGAGGAAGGAGCGTGAGGCCAATGCGTAGCGTTCGCGGCCCACGGCATCCTTTTCCGGTGCATACGGCAGAAGCTCCGCTTCGAGGAAGGCGGCAAGGCGCAAGTACGCGGAACGCGCGACGGCGGCACCGGCGTCGAGCTTTTCCTGCAGTTCCGCCGGCAGCGGTTGGCCGTCGATGGTGGCTTCGGCGGCGAGCTTGGCGAAGAAGCCGTCCTCGGCCGCGTATTTGCTGGTCTGTTCGATGACGATCTTGACTTGGCGGACCGCGGAGACTTTCCCTGCATCCCTGGCCGAGCGAAGGGAAGCGATGTACCCGTCGATCGCTTCCGCCACGTTGGCCGCGCGGCCGGCGATGTGCTCCCAGTGTTCGGCCGTGTCGGTGGGCATGAGGTCGAAGATCGCGCGGATGGTTTGGGCGGGGGACTCGATATTGTTCAGGTCCGCGGCATCCCAGCCGGACTCGTGGATCTCGAGGGCCAGGCCGAGCCGTTCGCGCATCGCGTCCAGGGTGACGACGTCGGAGGCGTCCGCGGGTTCGAGCGCGGCCAGCTCGTCCAGCGTATTGCGTGCCGCCTTGGCGAATGCCTCCGCGCCGGCAGGCGAGAAGTCCTGGTACTCGGTTTCGTGTCCGGGCAGGCCGAGGGTGGTGGCGAGGCTCGGGTTGAGGGCAAGGAGGGTGTCCGTGTAGGCGTCGGCGACCGCGTCGATGGCAGTCTGGAGGCGTGCCGGAGCTGTGTTAGGAGTAGTCACCCCACGAGCCTAACCGGGACAACACTCTTGTGAAAGGGTTGTTGCAGATCTCCCGGAGGCCAAGCGCGGGGAGTCAGCCCCGGCTGCGCTTCCAGGCGCCCGGCCCCGGCGTGGGGTCCATGCGCAGTTGCTGCCGGCGCAGCCAGTGCCGCGTGCTCGGTTTGGGCGTTTCGGCTTCCTGCGGCGAGCCAAGGGAAGCGACGACGGCGGCAAGCGCCGCGAGCTCTTCGGGCGTCGGGTCTCCCTTGACTACCGAAAGCAAGGGCTCGGCCGGCGCCGCGTCCGCAAGGTTGGGAACGTTCTGTTCGAGGCTCACAGGGGGATGTTTCCGTGCTTCTTGGTGGGCAGGCTGGCGCGCTTGTCGCGAAGGGCGCGGAGGCCCTTGATGATCTGGATGCGGGTCTCCGACGGCACGATGACTGCGTCGACGTAGCCAAGCTCGGCTGCCTGGTAGGGGTTGAGGAGTTCTTCCTCGTACTGGCGGATGATCTCGGCACGCTTGCCTTCGACGTCGCCGCCCGCCTCGGCGACGGCGGCAAGGTCGCGGCGGTACAGGATGTTGACGGCACCTTGGGCGCCCATGACGCCGATCTGGGCCGTCGGCCAGGCCAGATTGAGGTCGGCCCCAAGCTTCTTGGAACCCATCACGATGTACGCTCCGCCATAGGCCTTGCGGGTGATGACCGTCAGCTTGGGCACAGTGGCTTCGGCGTAGGCGTAAAGCAGCTTGGCACCGCGGCGGATGATGCCCTGGAATTCCTGGTCCTTGCCGGGCAGGAAGCCGGGGACGTCCACCAAAGTGATGATGGGAACGTTGAAGGCATCGCAGTGGCGGACAAAGCGGGCGGCCTTTTCCGAAGCGGAGATGTCCAGGGTGCCGGCGAACTGCATCGGCTGGTTGGCCACGATCCCGACCGTGTGCCCTTCAACCCGGCCGTAGCCGATGATCACGTTGGGGGCGTAGAGCGACTGCATTTCGAGGAAATGGGCGTCATCCACGATCTGCTCGATGACCTTGCGCATGTCGTAGGGCTGATTGGCGGAGTCCGGGATGAGCGTGTCCAGGGCGAGGTCGTCGTCGTCGAGCTCCAGTTCTTGCTCGTGCTCCAGGACGGGGGCCTCGGACAGGTTGTTGGACGGCAGGAAGTCCAGGAGTTCGCGGACGAACTCGATCGCGTCGGCTTCGTCGCTGGCGAGGTACGTTGCAGTGCCGGTGGTGGCGTTGTGCTGGCGCGCGCCTCCGAGAGTTTCCATGTCCACGTCTTCGCCGGTGACGGTCTTGATGACGTCGGGGCCGGTGATGAACATGTGGGAGGTCTTGTCCACCATCACCACGTAGTCGGTGAGGGCGGGGGAGTAGGCGGCGCCGCCGGCGCACGGGCCCATGATGAGGGAAATCTGGGGGACGACGCCGGAAGAATGGACGTTGTTGCGGAAGATGTCGGCGAACATCGCCAGCGAGGCGACGCCTTCCTGAATGCGCGCGCCGCCGCCGTCGTTGATGCCCACCATCGGGCAGCCGTTGCGGAGGGCGAATTCCTGGACCTTGACGATCTTCTCGCCGTTGACCTGGCTCAAGGAGCCGCCGTAGACGCTGAATTCCTGGCTGTAGACGGCCACGAGGCGGCCGTCAACGGTGCCGTAGCCTGAGACGACGCCGTCGCCGAGGGGCTTCTTCTTCTCCATGCCGAACGCGGTGGAGCGGTGGACGGCCAAGGCGTCGAACTCCACGAAGGAGTCTTCGTCGAGGAGCATGTCGATGCGCTCGCGGGCGGTGTTCTTGCCGCGGGCATGCTGCTTCTCGATCGCTTCGGGGCCGGAAGGTTGTTCTGCACGGGCCTGGCGGTCGCGGAAGTCGGCAATCTTTCCCGCTGTCGTTGTCAGATCGTGGCTCATCAATGTCTCCGGCTCTGTAGCTGATTTATGCTGGCACTGCTTCGTTAGGCATGCGCTCTTAAGTAGCATCCGTACAAAGTGCGGGCCCTGTTGGCTAGTCTAATGACGCAAAAGCCGCAGACCGCTGTAGAAACCCTACAATTTTCCGACTTCAAGTCGGGCATTGAATAATGTTACTCGTCAGTAACATGGTTGGGCTACAGTGTCCTCATGACCTCAAGCAACGACGCTTCTGCAAGCCCTGCCCTTCCCTACCAGGCGCGTGGATCACTGAAGGGCCGTACGATCCTCATGTCCGGCGGCAGCCGCGGCATCGGCCTGGCAATCGCCACCCGCGCGGCCCGCGACGGCGCCAACATCGTCATCATGGCCAAGACCGGAGAACCCCACCCCAAGCTGGAAGGAACGGTCTTCACAGCTGCCGAGCAGCTGGAAGCAGCCGGTGGCCAGGCGCTGCCGCTTGTGGGAGATGTCCGCAACGACGGCGACGTCGCCGCCGCGGTTGCCGCCGCCGTCGAACGCTTTGGCGGAATCGACGTCGTAATCAACAACGCCTCGGCGATAGATCTCTCCCGCACCGACGCAATTGACATGAAACGCTATGACCTCATGCAGGACATCAACGTCCGCGGCACCTTCCTGCTGTCCAAGCTCGCGCTTCCGGCCCTGCGGAACTCGAACAACGCGCACATCCTGACTCTTTCCCCGCCGCTGAACCTTGACCCGAAGTGGGCCGGCATGCATTTGGCCTACACCATGGCCAAGTACGGCATGAGCCTCACCACGCTGGGCCTGGCCGAAGAACTCAAGAACGACGGCGTGTCGGTGAACTCGCTGTGGCCCTGCACGCTGATCGACACTGCTGCCATCCGAAATATGCCCGGAGGGGCACAGATCGTCCAGGCCGCCCGGGGCCCGGAAATCATGGCCGATGCGGCCCACGCTGTCCTGACCGGGTCAATCCGGACCGCAGACTCGGGCGGTTCGGCAAGTAAGACAGGCAACTTCTACACGGACGAACAGGTGCTGCGGGCTGCGGGTGTTTCGGACTTCAGGCCCTACAGCCTGGGTGCCCCGGAGGAGAAGCTGATGCCGGATATCTTCCTCTAAGCGGACAACTTCTTCCGGGACCAGCCTGGCTGGATAGGATTCTGTTTATGGATGTCGAACAGCCTGCCAGCAGCGAACCGCGTGCCCCGCGCTCGGGCCTGGACCGTGATGCCCTGCTTCATCCCGACTTCCTGGCGGCCGCCGGTATTTCACAATTGAAGATCGTGGAGACCACCGGCTCCACGAACGCTGATCTGCTGCGCGCCGTCACCACCGAGCCCAAGGAATGGTCCGACCTCGCAGTCCTCACCGCCGAGCACCAGACGGCGGGTCGGGGCCGGCTCGACCGTCAGTGGGAATCTCCCGCGCGTTCGGCGATTTCCGTTTCGATCGTCCTGCGTCCCGTCAATTCCCAAGGCCTGCCGGTCCCGACCCAGAGCTACTCCTGGCTGTCCCTCCTCGGCGCGCTGGCCTTGCGCGAGACCCTCTTGGAAACTGCCGGCCTTCCTGCCGAGATCAAGTGGCCCAACGATGTCCTCGTCCGAGGCCGGAAGATTGCCGGCATCCTGGCCCAGATGGGGCAGTTGGGACAGGTGAGTGACGGATCGGTTCCTGCAGTGATCCTGGGCACCGGCCTCAACGTGACGCTCGCCGAGGATGAACTGCCTGTCCCCACTGCGACCTCCCTCCTGCTTGAAGGTGCCACCACCACGGACCGCACTCTGCTTCTGCAGAACTATTTGTCCCGCTTCGCGGCGCTCTACCGCAGTTTCTGCAATGCCGACGGCGACCCTGCAGCGGGATTGGCCGGGGGCCCATCCCTGCACAAGCGGGTGGAAGCCGCCATGGTCACCTTGGGACGCGAAGTGAAGGCCCATCTGCCCGGCGACCACGAATTGGTAGGGCACGCGTCCAGGTTGGATGAATATGGTTCCCTCTTGGTGGTGGACCATGGCGGCCGCGAGCACGTCGTGACCGCCGGCGACGTCGTCCACCTGAGGGCTACCGAAAGCGGTTATGCGTAAAGAGCTCCTGCGTGGGGAGCAAGTCATCGTGATCACGCGGCGGCAGCCCAGGATGCTCTTTGGTCCCGTTCTGGCATTCATCCTGGTCCCCGCTGCGGCCGCGTTCGCCTGTGCATGGATAGTCAAGGGCGGGCCGGGCAAGTTGCTTCCGGTCATCACGAGCGACTGGACCCAATGGTTGGTGGCCGCGTGCCTGGCGATAGTGGCGATTGTGCTGCTCGGCTACAGCCTGCCGCGATTCATCCGCTGGCGAGGCATACGGTACATCCTGACAAGCGGCCGGATAGTTGCCCGTTTCGGAATGCTTCGCCGGGGCGACTGGCAGGTTCCGCTGGCTGCGGTGCGCAGCGTGGGGATCGAACAATCGCTCCTCCAACGGATATTGCGCTCCGGGAATATATCCTTGGATACCGGGCACCCCGGCGCGGCCGTCCTCGCCGACGTCCCGGAGGTCGGCAGGTTTCGAAGTTTCATCTTGGATGCCATGGCCGAGGTTCCGACGAATGTCAGGTTCGGCCCCGGCGACGTGCCGGAGACCGGCGATTTTGACAGTTTTGCCGGACCAGGTGACTACCCTGGTGCCGCGTTGCCCTGGGATATGAGAGAAGGTGGAAGAGATGAGCGTTGACGAGCAGGAGCCCGAGTACATGGACCACGAGCCCGACGCCGTGCCCGAACCTTCCGTGGACCCCGAACCTTCCGTGGACCAGGCGCCAACGGGGGTCCTCCCCGTCGTGTCCCCGCCGACCGGTGCCCTGTCGGCAGAACGGCTTGCCATCAAGGCTTTGGAAACAAGGCTGCTGGGCGGCGAACGCAAACTCCGGCGACGCGAAGTGGCGGCGGGCGCAGGCGTCTCGCTGCTGTCGGCCCGCAAATTATGGCGAGCGCTGGGTTTCCCCAACTTCGGCGACCAGGACGTGGCATTCACAGAGCGCGACCTCGCCGCGCTTTCCACCATCCTTGACCTTGTCCGCGCAGGAAAGCTCACCGAGGAAGCTGCCATTTCCGTGACGCGCGCCATCGGGCAGATGACCGACCGCATGGTGGTGTGGCAAGTCGAGGCACTCATTGAAGACATGGTGGTGCAGCAAGGCATTCCCGACGCGGTTGCCCGCAAACAGTTGGTCAACGAACTGCCCAACCTCGTGGATGCCATGGAAGAGATCCTGCTGTACTCGTGGCGCCGCCAGATGAACGCCGGCGTGCAGCGCCTGGCCGTCCGTGCCGAAGCGGGCTTGCAGGCCAGCGAGGCCGGCCGCGAAGGCGACGAAGACGATGCCCCGTTGCCCTTGGCACGAGCCGTGGGCTTTGCCGACCTTGTCTCCTACACGAGCCTGTCACGCCGCATGAACGAGAAGACTCTGGCCCAGCTGGTCCAGCGCTTCGAGAACAAATGCGCGGAGATCATCTCCATCGGCGGTGGACGCCTCGTCAAGACCGTCGGCGACGAAGTCCTCTACATCGCCGAGACGCCGGCAGCCGGCGCTGAGATCTCCCTGGCACTCGCCCAGGCCTTTACGGAAGACGAAATCCTGCCGGAAGCCCGCGTGGCCATGGTCTGGGGGCGCATCCTTTCCCGTCTCGGCGATATCTACGGCCCCACCGTCAACCTTGCGGCCCGACTCACGGCCTTGGCTGAACCCGGCACGGTCCTCGTGGACGAGATGACGGCGGCAGCGCTCGGCCAGGACGATCGCTTCGTCCTGGTTCCGCAGGCCGCCGAGAACGTTCGTGGCTTCGGGGAAATCCTTCCTGTCCGGCTTGCCCGCGGCCTTGGCAAAGGACTGGTTCTCGATTGATGAGTTCACCCTCCGCATCGACCGCCCCTGAGCCGGGATTCACGTTGAGCTATGGCTACGGGACGGACCGCGGACTCAGCCGGGAACTCAACGAAGATTCGTTCATTGCGGAGGATCCGGTCTTCGCAGTGGCCGACGGCATGGGCGGGCATGAGGCAGGCGAGATTGCCAGCGCCTTGTGCGTGCGTACTCTCGGCAGCCTGCCGCAACTGGCGTCGGGAGTCCGCTCGGCAACCGCTGTTGCCATGCAAGAGTGCATCTTCGCGGCCGACTTCCAGATCCGGAATGCCACAGGTGGCCGCGCCGGAACCACACTCACCGGCGTCGTCGTCGCTGAGCACATGGGCGTCCCGTATTGGCTGGTCATGAACATCGGCGATTCGC
The DNA here is from genome assembly GCF_040686575.1 of Arthrobacter sp. NPDC080073. Lineage (NCBI taxonomy): Bacteria > Bacillati > Actinomycetota > Actinomycetes > Micrococcales > Micrococcaceae > Arthrobacter > Arthrobacter sp. NPDC080073. The sequence continues at coordinate 264,691 of NZ_JBFBKR010000001.1, read as the reverse complement.
GGACGTATTGCTTGAGCGGGGGCGATTTCAGGCAGATCACCGTGGACCATTCGGAAGTCCAGGAACTCGTGGAGGCCGGAAGCATCACGCGTGACGAGGCCATGGTGCATCCGCGCCGCCATGTGGTGACCCGCGCGCTTGGAACCGGCGGCGCAAACGAGCCGGACTTCTGGTTGCTGCCCATCCAGGATGGGGACCGGATGCTGATCTGCTCGGACGGACTCACGGGGGAGCTGAGCGACGAGCACATGTTCCGGATCCTGAGCACGGTGGAAAAGCCCCAGGACGCGGTGGACGCCCTCATCCAGGAGGCGTTGCTGAGCGGCGGGCGGGACAACGTCACCGCGATCGTGGTGGATGCCAGTATCGGGTAGTACGACGGCGAATGGGCCGGCGCACGCTCCTGCCGATGGCGCTTTTGGAGGGGGGGATTTGCGACACGCCCGGACTATGTAGGAAGATTCCGGTCAATACCACCCCAACTCCGGGCGGCCCGTGCCGTCCTGCAGAGGTAAACATGACCCAACGCTCCTCCGCGCGCTCTGGCGGCGCGAACCGTGCCGCTGTGCGACGCCCGTTCTCCGTTGCCCTCGCGGGCATTGCCATGGCTGTGGTGATGTGCGCTTTCCCGTTGCTTTCGGCCCACGCCGAGACCGTCATGGCTCCCGGCCAGGGACAAGTTTCGCCCACCTCGCCGGCCCCGGCCCCGGCCCCGGCCCCGGCACCAACCGAGCCCACGCCGACACAGCCGAAAGTCGTGGAACCCGCTCCCTCCAAGCCGCCGGTCGTCGTGCCGGTTCAACCCGCCCCGGTGGCACCCGCGCCCGCCGCGCCAGCCGCGCCGGCCGCGCCCGCCCAGGGCCCCGTGACTCAGGTGACGGTGGAACCGGAACCCGGCGTGGCGCCGTCGGAGGCTCCGGTGGCCTCCAGCCAGGCGACCCCGTCGGACAGCCCGACGACGAGCAGCGCCTCGCCGTCGGCGTCGTCCAATTGGAATACCCCCATCCAAGACGGGCTCAAGGCCACCCAGGCTGCCTCGGTGAGCGATGCCAAAGGGCCGGGTTCGGATATGTTCGCCGTGATCGCCATCATGGGCGGCGTGCTTTTGGTCGCGGCCGGCGGCATTGCCTTCGCTTTGTGGAGCCGCCACCACTTTACGCACTGATTCCTGCTCGTCTCTTCTTCCCGTCCGGGGCCCTATTTTGTCGCGGCTTTGCGGCAAGATAGGTACGTGAGCACAGCAGAGAGCGAAACCGCAGTTCCAACGGAAGCCGTACGGGAAGAGTACGAAAACCTCGCAGACCTCGTCCGCAAGTACCGCTACGCGTACTACCAGGAGGATGCGCCGACGGTTTCGGACGCCGAGTTCGATTCCCTCTACCGCCGCCTTGAGGAGCTCGAGGCCCTGCATCCGGAGCTCGTGTCCAACGATTCGCCCACGCAGGAAGTGGGCGGAGAGGTGTCGGCCGCTTTCGCCGCCGTCGAGCACCTTCAGAGGATGTACAGCCTGGAGGATGTCTTCACGCTGGACGAGTTGGAAGCGTGGGTCCGCAAGGCCGAGGCTTCGGTCGAAAGACTGGGCACAGCGGCTTCCCGCATTGCGTGGCTGACGGAGCTTAAGATCGACGGCCTGGCGGTGAACCTGCTCTATCGCGACGGCAAGCTGGTCCGTGCCGCCACGCGCGGAGACGGCACCACGGGCGAGGACATCACCCACAACGTGCTCACCATCAAGGAGATCCCGCGCCAGCTCAGCGGCAGCGGATATCCGTCCGAGGTGGAAATCAGGGGCGAAGTCTTTATTCCGTCCAAGGCTTTCGCCGAATTCAACGAAGCGCTGATCGAGGCCGGCAAGGCGCCGTTGGCCAACCCCCGCAACGCCGCGGCCGGTTCCCTGCGCCAGAAGGACCCGGCGGAAACGGCCAAACGTCCATTGCGGATGTTCGTCCACGGCATCGGGGCGCGCGAAGGCCTGGATGCCACCAGCCAGTCCGAAACGTACAAGCTCCTGGAAGAATGGGGCTTGCCGGTCAGCCCGTACCTGAAGGTCCTGCATTCCTTCGAGGAGGTCCTGGACTTCATCAAGCACTTCGGTGAGCACCGGCACGACCTCCTGCACGAGATCGACGGCATCGTGGTCAAAATCGACGACTTCGCCACACAGCGCGCCCTCGGCTACACCTCGCGGGTTCCTCGTTGGGCCGTTGCCTACAAGTACCCGCCGGAAGAAGTCCACACCAAACTGCTGGACATCCAGGTCAACGTTGGCCGCACCGGCCGCGTCACCCCGTACGGCGTGATGGAACCGGTCAAGGTGGCCGGATCCACCGTGGAGATGGCCACCCTGCACAACCAGGATGTGGTCAAAGCCAAAGGCGTCATGATCGGGGACATCGTGGTGCTGCGGAAGGCCGGCGATGTCATTCCCGAGATCGTTGGGCCGGTATTGGCGCTGCGTGATCAACAGGATCCTCCCGTGCGTGAGTTCGTGATGCCCACGGAATGCCCGTCCTGCCACACGCCGCTGGCTCCGGCGAAGGAAGGCGACGTAGATATCCGCTGTCCCAACGCGAAGTCGTGCCCGTCCCAACTGCGCGAGCGTGTCTTCCACGTCGCGAGCAGGGGAGCCTTCGACATTGAAGCTTTAGGGTGGGAAGCAGCCATCGCCCTCACCCAGCCCGCCGAACCGGAAATTCCGCCACTGCGCAGCGAGGCGGCGTTGTTCAGCCTCAAGCCGGAAGATCTCGCCGACGTCCGCATCCGCCGTGAGAAGCGCTCCAAAGGCGTGGGGACGGGAACGTTCGAACTGGTGCCCTACTTCTATTCCAAGGCCACGGCCAAGACTCCTTCAAAACCCACGGCCACCACGGAGAAACTGTTCAAGGAACTCGAGAAAGCCAAGACGCAACCCCTCTGGCGCGTCCTTGTCGCCCTGTCCATCCGGCACGTCGGCCCCACTGCTTCCAGGGCGCTGGCTACGGCCCTGGGGAGCATGGACGCCATCCGGGCCGCCTCGGAGGAGGAACTGGCCAACGTTGACGGGGTGGGACCGACCATCGCGGCGGCACTGAAGGAATGGTTTGCCGTCGACTGGCACCAGGAAATCGTTGATAGCTGGGCCGCCGCCGGGGTGCGCATGGTTGACGAACGCGACGCCGGCGTCGAGCGGAACCTGGAAGGCCTCACCATCGTGGTGACGGGTTCCTTGCCAACGCTTAGCCGCGACGAAGCCAAGGAAGCCATCATCATCCGGGGCGGCAAGGCAGCCGGCTCGGTTTCCAAGAACACCAGTTACGTCGTAGCCGGAGAGAACGCAGGCTCCAAGCTGGACAAGGCTGAGCAGCTCGGCATCCGGGTGCTGGACGAGGACGGCTTCAAGGCATTGCTCGACGGCGTCCTGGAACCAGCCGGCGGCATCGCTCCGGATGATGAAGACGCCGCTGTTGCCATGGCGGAAATGGAAGCCTCATCGGACACGGACGCCGCCGAATGACGGCCGATGTCTTGGAGCTTCTCGCCGTCGCCCGCACGGCGGCGGCGGCAGGAGCGGAGGTGCTCGCAGCCAGGCCTGCCGGCCCCGACTCGGCGGGGAACCTCGGCGTCGTGAACAAGGGCGACGCCGGCGACTGGGTGACGGCCTTCGACGTCGCGGCGGAGAACGCTGTGCGGGGCGCCATCACGGCAGCCCGCCCGCACGACACCATCACGGGCGAAGAACACGGCACCACCCGGCCCGAGCAGCCCAGTGGCTATCGATGGTCCATCGATCCGCTGGACGGCACCACCAACTTCATCCGTAATATCGTCTACTACGCCACGTCCGTGGCCGTTGCGGATGCCGACGGCGTCTGGCTGGCCGGCGTCGTCAACGCCCCCGCGCTGGGACGCATCTACTCAGCGGCACGCGGCCACGGAGCGTGGCTTGAAGAAAACGGGCAGCGCACCCAGCTGAGCGGACCGCTTTTGGGCCGCACCGGGCTGATCGTTGCCTCCGGGTTCAGCTACGATCCCGCCACGAGGGCCGAGCAGTTCGCTGGGCTCGGGAACCTCATGGAAGGCTTTGCCGACCTCCGCCGGTTGGGCTCCGCAGCGTTGGACCTGTGCCTCGTGGCCGACGGAACCTACGACGCCTTCGGAGAGCGCGGGCTCAACGAACACGACTACGCGGCAGGCGCCCTGATCGCCGAGGAAGCCGGATGCTGGGTCCGGCGCCCACGGCTGAGAAGCCCGCTGGACGGCGGCCCCACAGATGCGGACCGTCTGGAAGCGTGGACCTGCGCGGGAACCCTCGAGCTCTCGGGCAAGTTCCCGCTCTAGCCCCCTGGCGGACGCCCGCTCACTTATGTGGTGTTTCCGGCGGACGCCCGCTCACTTGTGTTGGCTTTTTGGGCGACGGGGGTCCGTCCCGTCAGGCGCCGGCATTGGCGAGCGGCCCCGCCGCTGAGAAGCGGTTCGCGGGGCGTTCCAAGCCGTAGTGTCCGCGCGGCGTGTTACCGCTGTACTCACTGCGGAACAGCCCGCGCTGGCGCAGCACCGGCACCACCTGGTCAACAAAGGTCTCGAGACCTGACGGTAGAACGGCCGGCATGATGTTGAAACCGTCGGCCGCGCCGTTTTCGAACCATAGCTGGATCGCATCGGCGACTTGCTCCGGCGTTCCGGCGAAGGTCAGGTGTCCGCGGCCGCCTCCCAGCCTGCCGATCAGTTGCCGTACCGTGAGTTTCTCGCGGCGGGCCAGCTCCACAATGAGGGTATATCGGCTCTTCGCTCCTTCGATCGAGTCCTCGTCCGGGAGATCCGCGGGAAGCTGCCGGTCCAGCGGCAGGTCCTCAGGATCCACCCGGAGGGTCCTGGCAAGCTCGGCCCTGGCGTATTCGGGCCGGATGAGCTCGTCCAATTCGCGTTCCAGGTAAAGCGCTTCGGCTTGGGTGGAGGCGATCACGGGGACAATTCCCGGCAGGATCTTGAGGCTCTCAGCTGCCCGGCCGAGTGCAGCGCTCCGAGCCTTGAGATCAGCGTAGAACGCCTGTGCATCTTCCAGGGTTTGCTGGGCGGTGAACACGGCCTCCGCATACCTCGCCGCCAGGCCCTTGCCGTTCTCGGAGGAGCCCGCCTGGACAATCAGGGGATGGCCCTGGGGTGAGCGCGGCACATTGAGCGGCCCTTGGACCCGGAAATGCTTGCCAACGTGATTGATGGGCCGGACCTTGGCGGAGTCTGCCCAGACGCCGCCCTCCTTGTCCGCGAGCACGGCGTCGTCCTCCCAGCTGTCCCAGAGCTTGGCGGCCACCTCCAGGAACTCGGCTGCCCGTTCGTAGCGGGTGGCATGGGCGGGCTGATCGTCTATGCCGAAGTTGCGTGCAGCTTCCGGTCCGGCTGTGGTCACCACGTTCCAGCCGGCCCTCCCACCACTGACGAAGTCCACCGAGGCGAAGCGTCTGGCCAGGTTGAAGGGATCGTTGTACGTGGTGGACGCCGTGGCGATGAGGCCAATCTTTTCGGTCGCAGCCGCAATCGCGGTGAGCAGCACCGTCGGTTCCAGCTTTCCCGCGGGGCGGCGTCCGACGTCGCCGAAGATCACGGGGGAGTCGGCGAAGAAGATCGAGTCGAACGTGCCGCGCTCGGCGATTTGTGCGAGGTTTTGGTAGTGCCGGATGTCGGTGTTGGCGCGCGGGTTGCTTTCCGGCAGCCGCCACGAAGCTTCGTGGTGGCCGGTGCTCATGAGGAAGGCGTTGAGGTGGAGTGTGCGTTGCTGCGGGCTCATGGGGGTTCCTTTCGTTGGGTCCTGGCCGCCAATCAACCACGCGGCACCCGCCCTGCGCCAGCATCGCGAAACCTTCCCGCAACAGCAGGAAACCAGGCTTCACCGTCCGCAACCCGACTCAATCTGGCGCCACGCAAAGCAATGTTTCAGGCGCCGCCGATGCTCGCTTGGTGTGTATGTGAGCCGGCGTTGGGGGTGATAGTTCGGTCACGGAAACGGCGCTTTGGCGCCTCGGCCTCCGTGGACGCGACTACCATGGATCAGTGCATTCGCAGATTACTGTCCGTCCCGCCCTGCCCGAAGACTACGACGCCGTAGCCCGTATCACGATGGCGTCTTACGTGACCGCTGGCTACTACGGCAGCCCGGACCACCCGTACCTGGAGAAGCTGCGCGATGTGGCCGGCCGCGCCCGGTACGCCGACGTTTTCGTCGCCGAGCGCGATGGCCGGGTCATCGGCTCCGTCACGTCAGCCAAGGCCGGAGGCGACTTTTCGGACATAGGCCTTCCGGACGAACTCGAAATGCGCACCTTGGTGGTTGATCCGGAGGTTCAGCGCTCCGGCGCGGGACGAGCCCTCGTTCAGGCTGTAGTCGACCAAGCCCGCTCCATGGATGGCATCAACGCCGTTTCGCTCACCACAGGCGCCACGTGGGAAAGCGCCAATGCCCTCTACGCCAAGACCGGATTCGAGAGGGAGCCCGAACGCGACTGGTTCGTACCCGGGACCGACATAAAGCTGTTCGTTTACCGGCAGGATGTCCGCCAGCCATAAAGTTTCCTCGTAAACCCCGGTCATCGGGCCGGGTGCGGAAACTGAGAAAGGCGCGGCATGCGCAAGACATTCGGCACGGGTTCGGTCTGGGAACAGACCCTTGGATACTCCCGGGCAGTCCAGGTGGACAACACGCTCTTCATTTCGGCCACGGCGGCCAGTGGCCCCGATGGCATTGTGGGCAATGACTTCTACTCGCAGACCAAGTACATCCTCGAAAAGCTCGAAGCGGTCCTGGCTGACGCCGGGTTCTCTTACGAGGACGTCGTGCAGTCCAAGCTCTACCTGACCGACATCAGCAAGTGGGAAGACGCCGGCCGTGCGCACGGCGAAGTCTTCGGCGAGATCCGTCCCACCCTTTCCCTGGTCCACGTCCTGCCGTTTCTCGACCCGGAAATGCTGGTCGAAATCGAACTGGTAGCCCAGAAGAGCGCCTAAGAACGATCAAGGGTTGGGCGCGAGCTGGCAGCAGATGCCCTCAGAAACGGCGGGAAGGGTCATTTGCTGCCAGTTCGCGCGGGAACGCCGTAGCGGTGTTCCGGGCGGCCCGTGGTGCCGTAACGAAGTTGGATCTCGACGGCGCCGTCGTCGGCCAGCGAGGACAGGTACCGTTGCGCCGTGGCGCGCGAGACGCCCACCCGTTCCGCCACTTCCGTGGCCGAGTATTGTTCCCCCGGTGCCAGGGACTCCAGCACTGACGCTTCGGTCGCCGAACGGGGCTTTCCCGACGGCGCCACGTCACCGGCGACGAGCGCCCGCTTGGCCCGTTCGATCGTGTCCTGGTCCACGGCATGCTGCCGGCCGAGGATCCGCCGGTATCTGGCATAGGAACGCAGTTGCTGCGACAGGGATTCAGCTGTGAACGGCTTCAGCAGATACGCCAAAGCTCCGCGGCGCACGGCTGTCCTGATGGACACGGCGTCGGACGCTGCAGTCAGCATCATGGCATCGACATCGAGTTGGCCCAGGAGATCCAGGCCCGAGCCGTCCGGCAGATAAACGTCCAGCAACACGAGGTCCGGCCGAAGGCTGTGCACGGACTGCAGCGCCTGCGCCGTGGATCCCACCGGCGCCAAGGCAAGGAAGCCGGCCACGGAGTCCACGTAGGCGGCATGGAGCTTGGCGACGTGGAAATCGTCATCGACAATCAACACCCTGAAGTCTTTGCTCACTCGTGTCCTTCCGTGGGTTCGGTTGCGGAGCGTTCGGTTGCTGCGGTGGGTTCAGCTCGCGGGGCCCCCTCCGGTGTGCCGGTCACCTTCGGCATCGTGGCCATGAAGACTGCCCCTGGACCGCCCGGCGAGCCCGGTTCCAGGACGCGCACGTCGCCACCGCGACGGCGGGCGAGTTGCCGGACCAGCGCGAGGCCGAGTCCCTGGCCGCCGGCCTTGGCGTTCCCGCCGTCGGCGGCCTCCGCCGTCGTGAATCCTTCCACGAAAACCCTTTCGGACTCGACCTCGCCTAGGCCGTCACCGGAGTCCGCGACGACGATGTGCAGCGTGCCGCCGTCGGGCCCCGGCTCGTCGAGCAGCTCGAGCTCCACCCAGCGTTGCGTCGAAGAGCCGGCGACGGCAGCGTTGACGGCGTTGTCGATCAGGTTGCCGAGCACTGTGGTGACGTCCTGCGGCTCGGTGACGTGCTCCCGCACCAGCGTCTCCGGGCCGATCCGCAACGCCACCCCTCGCTCGTGTGCCTCAACGCTCTTCGCGCCGACGAACGCCTGCAGATAAGGATCTTGGAGGAGCTCGGCTTGCTGCACGGGAAACTTCAGCGGCCCGGTGGCGGAGATCCTGGCGAGATAGTCCTTGGCCTGGCCATGTTGGCCGATGCTCATGAAGCCGGCGATCGTATGGAGCTGGTTCGCGAATTCGTGGCGCTGGGCCCGGAGCGCGGCGGACATGGTGCCCACGGCGTCGAGCTGGCGTGTCAGCTGCTGCAGCTCGGTCCGGTCCCTGAGCATGACCACCCAGCCGAGATCTTCCTTGCGGTGCAGCGCTTTGCGGGCATTGGCAACCAAGACCCGGCCGCCCGCCACGATTTCCACGGCTTCGGCGTCGTGCGCGGAAGGTTGAGTCAGGGCTTTCAGCTGCGCCGGGACGGCGGCGTTGGCCCAGTCGGTGCCGGTCCAATCCGAGCCTGCCCACTCGGTGCCGGCCGTGGCGGGGGAGGGATGTCCCGATTCTTCCGGCATGCCCAGCAGTCGTCGGGCGGCGGCATTGAATACTGTGATGCGCCCGTCGGCGGAAATGCCGATCACGCCGTCGTCCACGCCTTGGAGCACGGCAACCTGGTCATGGACCAAAGTGCTGATTTCTTCGGGTTCGAGGCCCAGGGTCAGGCGTTGCAATCGACGACGTAGGAGGAACGACGCCAAGACGCCTGCAATCAGGGAGCCCGCGGCGGTCAGCGCAATCGGGACGATGTCCTCGGCAAGGCTTTGGCCCAGAGACTCCATGGAGTAGCCGACGCTGATTTCGCCCACCACCGTCGCGGCGGAACCGGGCGTCGCTGCGGAACCGGGCGTCGCTGCGGAACCGGGCGTCGTCGCGGCGGAACCGGGCGCGTACACCGGAACCTTTGCACCCGCGGACGGCCCCAAGGTTCCGGTGTTCCGGGTGGTGACTTCCTTCCCGGAGAGAGCATCCGAGGGGTCGGTGCTGACCCGTTCGCCGAGCCGGGCCCGGTCCGGGTGCGCCAGCCGCAGGCCGGTCTCGTCCGTGACCACCACGAACAAGGCACCGGTGCGGCTCCGGGCAGCCTCGGCGGCGGCTTGGATGGGCCCGGCCGCGAGAACGGCAGCGGGCGGGGTTCCCGATTCTTTGCTGATGGCTTCGACCTGGGAACGGATCACCGGATCCGAGGCCACCGTTCGAGCCAAAGTCAGCGCCTGGTTCTCAGCCTCTGTGCCGATCCGCCCATAGACGAGCCACGCATGGACGGTACCGCTGAGCAGCACTACCAGGAGGACGACGCCGAGCTGGAGGAGCAGGGTCTGCGTCGAGAACCGCAGGGCAAGCCTGGGCATCCTGCCTCCTTCCGATGGGGAACGGCCGGCTGGAGCGGGGCAGCAGCGGCGCTGTACTTCTACCTCTCCATTGAAGCATTGAGCAGAATGAGCAAAATGCTCTCAATCAGCAGTATGTCCATCAAATCCCACAAACGCCCCGCCGTGAGCGTCGCCACTATACGTTCTGTATCGCGCATCACACCGACGTGATGCCGTTCACTGTAGTAAGGAGCCGGCTGTGCTGGTATTGCTTGGATTCGCAATGATTGCGGTGTTCATGGTCCTGATCATGACAAAGAAGTTGACGCCCGTTCTGGCGCTGATCATCGTTCCCACCATCTTCGGTTTGTTTGCCGGCGCCGGCCTCGGCATCGGAAGCATGGTCATGGACTCGATGAAGTCCATGACGTCCACGGCCGCCCTCCTGATGTTCGCGATCGTGTATTTCGGACTGATGATCGACGTCGGCCTGTTTGACCCACTGGTGAAGTTCATCCTCCGCAAGCTGGGCAACGACCCCGCCAAGGTGGTCCTGGGCACGGCCATCCTCGCTGCCGCTGTCTCGCTCGACGGCGACGGCTCCACCACCTTCATCCTCACCACCGCGGCGATGCTGCCCGTCTACCTCCGCTTGAAGATGAGCCCCGTCGTCCTGACCTGCGTTGCCGGCCTGGCCAACGGCACCATGAACATCCTGCCGTGGGGTGGCCCCACAGCCCGCGCCGCCACGGCCCTTAAGGTCGACGTCAACGACGTGTTCGTTCCGATGGTGCCGTCCCTCATTGCGGGCCTCGTCGTCGTGTTCGTGTTCTCCTGGCTCCTGGGCCTGCAGGAACGCAACCGCCTCCGTGCCACGGCCCCCGAGATCTGGGGCGACGTCGCCGACGCCGGTGACGTGTTCGACGGCGGCACGCGCCGCAGCGGTGCCGGCACCGGCGGAGGCCCCGGCGTCGGGCTCCTGGAAAGCACCGAAACCCTCGTGGAGCTCGCCGACACAGGCTTGACCGCCACCGCGCTCGATCCCAACCGCAAGACCCTGCGCCCGAAGCTCTTCTGGTTCAACCTCGGCCTGACCGTCGCCGTCATGGTAATGCTCGTGGCCAACCTTGTGCCGCTGCCCTACGTGTTCATGGTGGGTTCCGCGATTGCCCTCTTGGTGAACTTCCCTAAGGTCAAGGAACAAGGCGCGCAGCTGGTGGCCCACGCACCGTCCATCGTGGCCGTGGTCAGCATGGTCATGGCCGCGGCTGTCCTCACAGGTGTCCTCAACGGCACCGGCATGGTCAAGGAAATGTCCGCGTGGCTGGTCCACATCATCCCCGCCGAAATGGGTCCGTTCATGGCCGTCATCACCGGCCTGCTCAGCATCCCGATGACGTTCTTCATGAGCAACGACGCCTTCTACTTCGGTGTCCTGCCGGTCCTGAGCGAAACCGCCGCGCACTACGGCATCAGCGGCGCGGAAATGGCCCGCGCCTCCATCACCGGCCAGCCCTTCCACCTCCAGAGCCCCCTGGTCCCCGCGATCCTGCTCCTCGTCTCCCTGGCCAAGGTGGAACTGGGAGACCACCACAAGAAGGTCCTGTGGCGCACGGCGGTCATCTCCGTCGTCATGCTCGCAGTAGGCATGCTGACGGGAGCCATCGGCATCGGGTAGCAAAGCGATCACCCGCACCAAGCAACGCGGGGTCACTTACAGCCCATTCCGGACCTCCGGATGGACCGTAAGTGACCCCGCGTTGTTCGTCGTCCAACCAACGTAGACTAGTCCGGAAAACCATTTGAACTTTGCAGGGGAGATCCATGGCTGCGATCAACCGTGACGACGTCGCGCATCTTGCGCGTCTGGCTCACATTGAAATGAGTGCCGAAGAGCTGGACAGGATGGCCGGCGAGCTTGCCGTCATCGTGGACTCGGTGAAGTCCGTCAGTGAAGCCGCCGGGGACGATGTCCCGGCTACGTCCCACCCGATTCCGTTGAGCAACGTGTTCCGTGAGGACGTCGTGGGCCACACCTTCACGGCCGAGCAGGCGTTGTCCGGGGCTCCGGATTCCTTCGAGGGCCGCTTCAAGGTTCCGGCAATCCTGGATGAGGACTAAGCGAATGACTGAATTGAACAACTCCGAACTCATCCGCCTGTCCGCAGCACAGCTGGCCGCCAAGCTGGCCGCGCGCGAGGTCACGTCAGTCGAGGTCACCCAGGCTTACCTGGACCGCATTGCTGATGTCGATGGGCAAGTCAACGCATTCCTGCACGTCAACGCTGAAGAAGCGCTCGCCGTCGCCGCCGAGGTGGACGCGATCCGCGCCGCAGGCGGTGCCGAAGCTGAAGCGCTGCACGAACTCGCCGGCGTACCCATCGCCGTCAAGGACCTCATCGTCACCATTGGCCAGCCCACCACGGCCGGTTCCAAGATCCTCGAGGGCTGGCGCAGTCCCTATGACGCCACCGTCATCAAGAAGCTGCGCGCAGCGAAGATGCCTATCCTGGGCAAGACCAACCTGGACGAATTCGCCATGGGGTCCTCCACGGAACACTCGGCTTACGGCCCCACCCGCAACCCGTGGGACCTGGACAGAATTCCCGGCGGTTCGGGCGGCGGCTCCGCGGCCGCCGTCGCAGCTTTCGAAGCCCCGCTGGCCCTCGGCACGGACACCGGCGGGTCCATCCGCCAGCCAGGCGCCGTCACCGGAACTGTCGGCATGAAGCCCACCTACGGTGCGGTCTCGCGCTATGGCGCCATTGCCATGGCGTCTTCGCTTGACCAGATCGGCCCCGTTTCGCGGACCGTGCTGGACTCGGCCTTGCTGCAGGAAGTCATCGGCGGCCACGACCCCTTCGACTCCACCTCGCTGACCGACCCCTTCGACACCCTCGTTGCAGCAGCCAAGACGGGCAACGTCACGGGCATGAAGATCGGCATCATCAAGGAACTCCACGGCGAGGGCTACCAGGCCGGCGTCGAGAATCGTTTTAACGAATCCCTTGACCTGCTCAAGGAGGCCGGCGCGGAAATCGTCGAGGTTTCCTGCCCCAACTTCAAGTACGCGCTGGGCGCCTACTACCTGATCATGCCGTCCGAGGTTTCGAGCAACCTGGCCAAGTTCGACGGCGTGCGCTACGGTCTGCGGGTTCTGCCCGAGGACGGCCCCATGACAATCGAACGCGTCATGGCCGCTACCCGCGCCGCCGGTTTCGGCGATGAGGTCAAGCGCCGCATCATCCTGGGCACCTACGCCCTGAGCGCAGGCTACTACGACGCTTACTACGGTTCCGCGCAGAAGGTCCGCACGCTCATCCAGCGTGACTTCGACGCCGCGTTCACGCAGGCCGATGTCCTGATTTCGCCGACGGCTCCCACCACCGCCTTCAAGCTGGGGGAGAAGCTCGACGATCCGCTGGCTATGTACCTCAACGACGTCGCCACCATCCCGGCGAACATGGCCGGTATCCCGGGCTTGTCCCTGCCGGGCGGCCTGGCCGACGAAGACGGCCTGCCCGTCGGCATCCAGCTGCTGGCGCCTGCCCGCGAGGACGCGCGACTGTACCGTGTGGGCGCTGTCCTTGAATCCTTGCTCGAAGAGAAGTGGGGCGGCCCCTTGCTGGACCGTGCGCCTGTTCTCGGTTCCAGCTCCACCATCGCCGGAGGTTCCAACTGATGTCTACCGACGCCATCCTCAGCTTCGAAGAGGCCATGGAAAAGTACGATCCCGTCCTTGGCTTCGAGGTCCACGTGGAGCTCAACACCAAGACCAAGATGTTCTCCTCCGCCCCGAACGTCTTCGGCGACGAGCCGAACACCAACGTCAACGAGGTTGACCTCGGCATGCCCGGCGTCCTGCCCGTGGTGAACAAGACGGCAGTGGAATCCTCCATCAAGATCGGCCTTGCCCTGAACTGCAAGATCGCCGAGTCGTGCCGCTTCGCCCGGAAGAACTACTTCTACCCGGACACCCCGAAGAACTTCCAGACGTCCCAGTACGACGAGCCCATCGCGTATGACGGCTACCTGGACATCGAACTCTCGGACGGCACGGTATTCCGCGTCGAGATCGAACGCGCACACATGGAAGAGGACGCCGGAAAGCTCACCCACATGGGTGGCGCCACGGGACGCATCCAGGGCGCCGACTACTCCCTGGTGGACTACAACCGCTCCGGTGTTCCGCTCGTGGAAATCGTCACCAAACCGATCGAGGGCGCAGGCAGCCGGGCACCCGAGCTCGCCAAGGCCTACGTTGCCGCAGTGCGCGAAATCGTCAAGAACCTCGGCGTTTCCGACGCCAAGATGGAACGCGGCAACGTCCGTTGCGATGCGAACGTCTCCCTGCGCCCGCACGGCCGCGAACGTTTCGGCATCCGTTCCGAGACGAAGAACGTGAACTCGCTGCGCGCCGTCGAGCACGCCGTCCGTTACGAAATCCAGCGCCACGCCGCCGTTTTGGACTCCGGCGAGCCGGTCGTCCAGGAAACGCGCCACTGGCACGAGGACACGCGCACGACGACGTCGGGCCGGGCAAAGTCCGACGCCGACGACTACCGCTACTTCCCGGAGCCGGACCTCGTTCCGATCCTCGCGTCCCGTGAATGGGTCGAGGAACTGCGCGCCACGCTGCCCGAGCCGCCCGCGGCCCGCCGCAAGCGGCTCCAGGCCGACTGGGGCTATTCGGACCTCGAGTTCCGCGACGTCGTGAACGCCGGCGTCATGGACTCCATCGAGGAAACCATCGCCGCCGGTGCCAGCGCCTCCGTGGCCCGCAAATGGTGGATGGGCGAGATCGTCGGACGCGCCAAGACGGCCGACGTCGATCCCTCCGAACTCGGCGTCACACCGGAAACCATCGTGGAGCTCAACAAGCTCGTCGAGGGCGGCAAGATCAACAACAAGATGGCTTCCCAGGTGCTCGACGGCGTCCTCGCCGGCGAGGGCACCCCGGCGGAGATCGTCGAGAAGCGCGGCCTCGCGGTTGTGTCCGACGACGGCCCCCTGCTGGAAGCGATCGACGCCGCACTTGCGGCCCAGCCCGACGTCGCGGAGAAGATCCGCGGCGGCAAGCTTCAGGCCATCGGTGCGATCGTCGGCGGAGTCATGAAGGCCACCCGCGGGCAGGCCGACGCCGGCCGCGTCAGGGAGCTGATCCTGGAGAGGCTCGGCGTCGAAGGCTAGCCCCCGCCGCCTAACCCCGTCGCAGTTGTTGTCGTTATGACGGCTCATAACGACAACAACTGCCGGGGCCCACGCCGCCCGGGTTCCCTGGCCGAGCGAAGCGAGGTTAGGGAGGCGGTGGGGACTGGTTGTGTCTGGATCCACAGCCGCTACACAGCTTCTAGGATCATGATGGAGTCATCAGTTCTTTGCTGCCCGCCCCTTACCGGCTCGGGGAGGAGCGGAGGAAGGATTCGGCCATGTCCACGATGACTCCGGGGCTTCGCAAGGCCCTCATCGCCGGCGGTATCGCCGTCGTTTTGAGCGGCGGTGGTGTGGCTGCAGTCTGGGCTGCCGGCCAGGTCATCCCCTCGTACGTAGAGGCTGCGACGCCTACAAGCACGGCATCGCCGGCGACTCCGTCGCCCGGGGCTACTTCGCCGGCCACACCGTCGCCAGGCAAGGGCCGGCCGTTCCCGGGATTTCCCCGCGGCCTCGCAGGCCCGGGGATTCACGGTGAGTTCACGGTCAAGAACAACGACGGCAGCTACACGACCCTGGTGACGCAGCGGGGCACCGTCCAGTCCGTCAGCGATTCGAGCATTTCGGTGAAGAGCGATGACGGTTTCACGCAGAGTTACGCGATCACATCGTCTACCACCATCGTCAAGCTCCCCGCCTCCGGAACGGGCATGCAAGGCCGGCGGCCGTCGCCCCAAACCATCAAGGCCACCGACCTGAAGGCGGGCGACACCGTCGCAGTCTCCGGTACGAAGAGCGGCACCACGGTCACGGCCACACGCATCATCGGTGGTACCCTGCCCGCGGCGCCCAATGATGGCGGACGGCGGCTGGGCTATGGGGGAGTTTCTTCCTGACCCGGCGCCCGCTCGTCTGGCTATGATGCTACTACCGCCGAACCACGCCCGTGGTTCGGCGGCTTAGCCAAGAAGGAGACGAATGCGCCCCACGATCAAGTCCGTGGCGGCGGCAGCCGGGGTTTCGACGGCGACTGTGTCCTATGTGCTCTCAGGCAGGAGCGGCAAAGACGGCAGCAGGAGCGGGTCCGGCGTGGCCCCCGCTACCGTGCTGAGGGTTCAAGAGGCTGCCCTCGCCCTCGGATACCGCCCCAACCAATCGGCCAGGGCGATCCGCACTGGACGAACGAACCTGCTCATGTTGTCGCTGACCATGATCTCGGATCCGTGGGCACTGGATGTGAGCCGCGCCGTCGGTGCGGCTGCTGCCCAACGCGGCATTACGCCCATGATCCTGGCCGATACGGACTGGCGGGTCGCCCTGAGACGGCAGAACGCAGACGTGACCTTCATCGACGGCGCCGAAGAGCCCGGGGATGCCGAACTGCTGGCGCAGGCGGCGAGATTGCAGCGCCTGGTGGTTTTCAGCGACACCATGGAACCTGAGGGATTCGACGTCGTGCGGCCCTTGGCGGGTTCATCTTGCGAACAGGCGGTGGATCACCTCACCGGGCGGCACCGCCGGGTAGCTTGCCTGATCTCCTCAAGGCATTCGACGAGCACCATGGACATCCGGTTGGGCGCCTACACCCGTGGCCTGGCCAAGGCTGGTTTGGATTACCGGGACGACTACGTCGAGACGTATGACCGCGACGAACTCAGCGCCTTCGATGCAGCGCTGCGGCTCCTGCAGCGGGCCGACCGGCCGACGGCGATCTATGCGACCACCGACTTCGCCGCGATCGCAGCCATCCACGCGGCCCAACGGCTGCAACTGCGCATTCCCGAGGACATCGAAGTCCTCGGTATCGGCAACACCACTGAAGGCGAGCGCATGACGCCGTCGTTGACCACCGTCGGTCCCGAGGGCTTTTTCGATGGACTGGCCGCATTTTTGCTCGACCGGGCAGAGAATCCCGATGAACCCGCTAGCGTCCTGGAATTCCCGTGGAAGCTCATCGTGAGGGAATCAGCGCCCTCGGTGTGAACCAAGCCGCCCGAATCTGAACCTGACGCTGTCCCGCGGCGTGCCAAGCGCGTGCCCGATGATCGTCCGGCCGCTCTCCATGCACTTTGATGACGTTTTCCACCCATAAAAGTTAAAGAAAGATCATTCCGCATCTTGCCTTTAAACGATTAACATGATGTGATCAACTGCACAACACCAGTTGGGTTGGCTGTTCGCCGAATGCGGGCCCACCCCCGAAGGACCGTCGGTCTTCTGACCAAGACATCGGAGAATTCTTATGAACCACAACGTGACCCGCAGGTCATTCCTTTCCTTTGCGGCTGCCGGTGCCGCCGTCGTTTCGCTCGCCGCCTGCGGCGGGAACAGTGCCGCCGGGGGTAGCGCAGCCAAGGCCGCCTACGCTGCTCCCGCCAAGGACCTGAGCGCCGAGCTGAGTTACGCCATCTGGGACGCGGCGCAAAAGCCCGCGATGCAGAAGATCGTGGCCGAGTTCAACAAGCAATACCCGAACATCAAAGTCACCATCGACGTCACGCCGTCGAAGGGCTCGGCCTACTGGACGAAGATCCAAACCCAGGCAAGCAGCAACACCCTGCCGGACGTTTTCTGGATGAATGGCCCGCACATCAAGCTTTACGCGCAAAACAACCAGCTGATGCCCTTGGACGGCCTGGTGTCCGGCAAGGCAGTGGATACGGCCAACTACCCCAAGGCGTTGGTCGATCTGTACACCGTCAACGGGACGTTCTACGGGGTACCCAAGGACTTCGACACCAGCGCGCTTTTCTACAACAAAGCCCTCTTCAAGGAAGCCGGCGTGTCCGAGCCGACGTCCAACTGGACGTGGGACGACGTGAAATCCGCCGGCGCCAAGCTGTCCAAGTTCTATCAGGGCAAGGGCGTCTATGGGTATGCCGGTGATCTCACGGGCGGCCAGACCAGTTACTACAACACGATGATCGAAGCCGGCGGGACCATCATCTCAACTGACGGCAAGAAGTCCGGATACGATTCCGCAGGCTCAATCGCGGGCCTCCAGTTCTGGCGCGACCTGATCGAGTCCGGCGTATCTCCCTCGATGCAGCAATTGACGGACACCGCATCGAGCGACATGTTCACGTCCAGGAAATTGGCCATGACCATGGACGGATCCTGGACAGTCGGTCCGGCCCAGAAAGCCCTTGGTGACGATCTGGGCATCGCCAGCCTCCCCAAGGGGCCGAAGAGCAACCAGAGCGTGATCCACGGTCTTGCCAACGTCATTCCCGCCAATGCGAAGAACCCGGCCGCTGCACAGGCGTTCGTGGCCTTCCTGGGAACCCAGGATGCCGCCAGGATCCAGGCTGAAACCGGAACAGTCATCCCGGCCTTCAACGGCACGCAGGATGCCTGGGTCAAGTCTGTTCCCTCGGTTGACCTCAATGTCTTCCTTGAGCTGGCAAAGGATGCTTCGCCCTACCCGGCGTCGGCAAACACGTCCGCCTGGAACGAACTTGAGAACACCTTGCTGCCGCAGGCGTTCGCCGGTGCCAAGCCGGTTGCCGACGTCGCCAAGGACCTTGCCAGCCAGATGAATGCCGCGCTGGCCAAAGAATCATGAAAGCCCAGACCCTGACGCCGGCCTCCGAAAGCAGCCGGGCCGCCCAAGCAACAGGGGGTCACCGCAGAGGAAAATCGAAGTCGGATGGCTGGTGGCCATGGTTGTTCGTGGTGCCTACCGTTGCGGGCATCGGCGTTTTCTACCTTTGGCCGATCGTCCAGACGTTCTACTACAGCTTCACCAAGTGGGGCGTCTTCGGCGGGACCAAGTTCATCGGCCTGGACAACTACGTACGGATGTTCGCGGATTCCACTATTCCGCAGTCGATCCTCAACACGCTGATCTACACGGTCGTCGTGCTCCTGGGGATTCCCATCGCGGTCATTCTCGCGTCGTTGATCGAGCGGCCCGGCCTGCGCTTCGCAGCCCTGTACCGGACGCTGTACTTCATTCCCTACATCACCATGCCGGCCGCCGTCGGGATCGTGTGGAGGCTGATCTACAACGGTGACTTCGGACCCATCAACTGGTTCTTGGGCTTGTTCGGGATCCAGGGCCCCTACTGGACATCCACGCCGGGGTTCGCACTGCTCGCCGTGGCTACCGTGGGGCTTTGGATGTCGCTTGGATTCAACCTCATCATCATCAGCGCGGGACTGCGCGAGATCCCGCGGGAGCTCTTCGAAGCCGCGGAAATGGACGGGGCCAGCCGCGTCCGCCAATTCTTCAGCATTACCGTTCCGTTGTTGACGCCCAGCATCTTCTTCGTCACGATCGTCACCGTGATCAACGGCTTCCAGCTGTTCGATCTCCTGTACGTGATGATGGGCAAAGCCAACCTTGCGATGCCGCAGACGCAAAGCCTCGTGTACATCTTCTACAACCAGGCCTTCCTGCAGAACGACAAGGGCTATGCCGCAGCCATCGGCATCCTGATCCTGGTCATCATCGCTCTTCAGACCGCTTTCCAGTTCCGTATCCAGAAGAGGTGGGTCAACTATGTCTGAATCGATGCTTTCAACAAAGAGCGGCGTCGAATCGCGACGGATCGGAGCGGCTGAAACCAGCCCGTCTCAAGCAGGAGGCAAACCCGCGGAACCCGCGGGCCGCGACGGCAAGAACCACAGCACCAAAGGCACCAAACGCCACGGCACCAAAGGTGGCAAGCAGGGCTCGAACGTCCTGGCTCACTGTGTATTGGCCCTCGGCGGGTTGGCCATGATCTCGCCGCTCCTATACCAGGTCGTCATGTCGCTTTCGACGAACGCCGAAGTCCAAAGCACACCGCCCACCCTGTGGCCCGGCGTCGTCCAATGGCATAATTTCGCGGACGTCTTCACCTCCATGAATTTCGGTTCACAGCTCTGGGTGACGGTGGCAATCACTGTGGTCAGGGTGATCGGCCAGGTACTCCTCTGTTCGATGGCGGGCTACGCCTTCGCGCGGATGCGGTTCCGGTTCAAAGGGCCCATCCTGGCCGTTGTCTTGTCGATCATCATGGTGCCGTCGCAATTGTTCCTGATCCCGCAGTACCAGATCATCCAAAACCTGGGTTGGCTGAACAGCATCGCCGGCATCGTGGCTCCGGGCATCTTCAGCGCCTTCGGCCTGTTCCTGATGCGCCAGTTCTTCATGGGGCTCCCGGACGAACTCGAAGACGCGGCACGGCTCGACGGCGCCAATCCATTCCAGATCTTCTTCCGGGTCATGCTGCCGCTCGCGGCAAACGGCCTGTGGGCACTGGTCATCATTACCGTGCTGTGGTCCTGGAATGACCTCCTGTGGCCCTTGGTGGTGACGTCGACGGCGAACGCCGCGCCGTTGAGCGTCGGGCTTTCGAACCTCCAGGGTGAGCACGCCAACAATTACCCGATACTCATGGCGGCATCGTTGATGGCCATGGCGCCGATCCTGATCATGTTCCTGCTCATGCAGAAACGCGTCATGGCAGGCATCGGCCGCTCCGGACTCAAGTAGAGACCCACGCAGAGACCCAAACAGGAAAGGATCGCAGCCTTGACGGAACAGAATCAGGTCCCACAGGACGGCTGGTCGTTCGTGCTGGTGGACTCCCTGGAAAAGGTCTACCCGGACGCTCCACCACGGCCTTTCGACAGGACCATCCCGATGTCCGTTTTTCCCGGCGAGACCGCGTCGGTCCAGGTGGCCCTCAGGCCGCCCATGAAACACGATTTTCGGCTGTCGGGGCCGTTGGAAGTTGCAATCGATGGTCCGGCGGCAGCGTTTTCCTCCATTTCGCAGGTTGAGCTGGTGCCTTGTTCCTTAGTGGCATTCCCGCAGCATGATGGCGGCTATGACCGGGACACTCCCGGTTTGTATCCCGACCTTTTGCGGCCAGCCCCGGACGGGCTGATCAAGCCCCTCTATGGGCAATGGACGGCCGCATGGATCGACCTCGTGGTGCCCTCCGTGGAGCACTCGGGCGATCACGAACTCGGGATCTCGGTGCGGGACATGGAAGGGAACACTCTCTTCAGCACGACCATCGACCTCACGGTCCTCGGGACGAAAGCCCCGGAATTGGAGATCGTGAACGCGCACTGGTTCCACTGCGACGGCTTGGCGAGCCATTACGGCGTCGGCGTCTTCAGCGAGGAGCATTGGTCGATCATCGATGCCTTCATGGGGTCTGCGGCACGGATGGGAGCCAACTCGCTCCTGACGCCGACGTGGACTCCTCCGCTGGACACAGCCGTCGGGGGAACACGGCTGCCCACCCAGCTGATTGGGATCCGCGAAGACTCCGGCTACCACTTTGATTTCGGCAAGCTGCTGCGCTGGCTGGGCCTTTGCGCCAAACACGGCATCCAGTACGTGGAAATCGTCCACTTGTTCACGCAATGGGGTGCCAAGGCGACGCCGGCGATCTATGTCGAGACCACGCAAGGCCTGGAACGGCGCTTTGGCTGGGACGTGCCGTCGACGTCGCCGTCCTACCGGGAGCTCATGGCCGGGCTGCTGCCGGCCTTGCGTTCATTCCTGGCGGAGCATTGGTCCCTTGACCGGGTCATATTCCACATTTCCGATGAACCCGAGGGGGCCGAAGCCCTGGCGGGGTACCAGCAGGCAAAGGACGTCGTCGCGGATCTCCTGGATGGTCTGACGGTGGTTGACGCCCTGAGCGACTTTGAGTTCTACAGCAGCGGAGCTGTGCCGAAACCGGTTGTGGCAAGCGATGCCGTGGCACCGTTCCTGGCGGCCGGGGTGAAGGACTTGTGGGTCTATTACTGCGTCGCGCAGGACACCGGCGTTGCCAACCGGTTCATTTCCATGCCTTCGGTGCGGAACCGGGTGTTGGGCCACCAGCTCTTCGCCCTGGGATGTGCCGGCTTCCTGCATTGGGGATTCAACTTCTACAACACAGCCCACTCGCTGGCGCCCGTCGACCCGTTCAAGGACACCTGTGCCGGAGGGGCTTTTCCTGGCGGCGACGCCTTCATGGTCTACCCGGGACCGGATGGGGTGCCGTGGGAGTCGATCCGTTACAAGGTGTTCGCCCAGGCCATGTGGGACCACCGGGCACTCTCGCTCCTGGCCGCGCTGGCCGGCCGCGAGGAGGTGCTGGCCCTCATCGATTCGAACGGCCCGGGCGGGAGCCTCGCCATGGACAGCTTCAGCTACGACCCCCTCCATTACCGAAGGGTCCGCGAGCTGGTCAACCAGGGAATCGCGCAGCGCGTGGGTCAAACACGCCGGCGCATCAACTCATCTAGTTAGGAAAGTATTTATGGACCTCAAAGTAGGCATCGTCGGATTCGGCTTGCGGTCGTCACTGTGGCGCCATGCGCACAAGCCCGGCCACGGTTCGGAAGTCACCGTCGTGTGCGATCTGGGCGAGCGCGGCAGGGCGGATGCGGCCGAAAAGATCCCGACGGCGGTAATCACCGATGACTTGGACGTCTTGTTGACCTCCGGCCTGGACGCGGTCCTGGTCCTGACTCCGGACAACCAGCACGCCGCCGTCGCCGTACGGACGCTCAAGGCGGGCATTCCCACCTTCTGCGAGAAACCGCTTGACGCCACGCTGGAGGCAGCCGACCTTATCCTCCAGACGGCCTTCGACACCGGAACGCGACTTTATGTGGGCCACAACATGCGCCACATGCCGGTGGTGGTACAGATGCGCGAAATCATCCAGGCCGGGACCATCGGAGACGTCAAGGCAGTCTGGTGCAGGCACTTCGTGGGGAACGGAGGGGACTACTATTTCAAGGACTGGCATGCCCAGCGTGCCAACACCACAGGGCTGTTGCTGCAAAAGGGCGCGCACGATATCGACGTCATCCACTGGCTCGCCGGCGGATACAGCACCAAGGTGCAGGCGATCGGCGAGTTGGCCGTCTACGGGGACGTCGCTTCCCGTCGCGACAACACGACGCGCCGCATGGGGGATTGGTTCTCCGTGAATAATTGGCCCCCCACCGAACAGACGGACCTCGCCGAGACGATCGACGTCGAGGACATCTCGATGATGAACATGGTCCTGGACAACGGGGTGCTCGCCTCGTACCAGCAGTGCCATTTCACCCCGGACTATTGGCGGAACTACACGGTGATCGGCACCAGGGGCAGGATCGAGAACTTCGGCGACGGGGCCGGCGACCAGATCTACGTGTGGACCACCAGGACCACCTCCGGTTTCGCCGAGCCCGACCAGAAGGTCTTGATCCGGGACGGAGAAGGCGGCCACGGGGGTGCGGACCCCTTGCTCATAGCCGAGTTCCTGCGGTTCGCCAAGGACGGCGGCGCCACGGCGACTTCGCCGATCGCGGCGCGCGAGGCTGTCGCAGCGGGGGTGCTTGCCACCAAGTCCCTCCGCGGCGACGGCGGCACCCGCGAAGTTCCGGCGTTGCCCGGGGAGCTCGTGGAGTATTTCAACGCAGGCCAGCCGGCCCGGGTGCGGGGAATTTAGCGCCCCGTGCCCCCGGCGAGTTCGGTCATGACGGTCTGCAGGGCTTCGCAGACCGCCATGACCGATTTCCGTTTCAGCGTTTCCGGCCTCGCCAGGATGTCGATCTTGCGCACGGAATTCACCCCCGCGAGCGGACGCAGCACCACGCCGGCGTCCAGTACCCGCTGGGCAGTGAACCGCGGGAGCAGACCAATCGCGCCTCCGTCCGCCACGAGCGAGGCCACGGTGGAGTAGTCGTTGATGCGGTGCAGGACATCCGCCGGACGCCCACTGACGGCGACGACGGCGGCCAGCACGTCCGCGGGGGAGTAGCCGGCGCGGCTGGTCACCCAGGGCTGCCCGACGACGTCGGCCGGCCTGAGTTCGCGGCGCGCCGCGAGCGGGTGCCCGGCAGGCAACGCGACGTCGAGCGGTTCGTCCGCGAGCGGGATGACGGCTACTTTGTCGGTGGGCCACCCGGGGCTGTGCTCCATCCGGTGCGCCAGCACGAGGTCATAGCGCGCGGCGAGGCCGGGAAAGTCCTCCTGCGCTACGTCCTCGTCGGCGAGCTTCACGCGTGGAACGCTGCCTTCCGGGCCCGCGTTGCGCGCGGTGGTCAGCAACGCCGCGAGCGGAGCGAACAGAGCCTGGCCTGCACTGTGGAAGGCGCTCACGGTCACGGTGGAGCCCGGTGAGTCGTGGTACGCGCCGATGGCTGCCCGGGCGTCGGCCATGGCGCTCACGACGGCAGCCCCGGCGTCGGCGAGGACCCGGCCCGCATCCGTGAGCACCAGGGCGCGGCCTTCCTTGCGGGTCAGCGGCACGTCCACCGACTTCTGGAGGAGTGCGAGCTGCTGGGAGACGGCCGACGGGGTGACCATGAGCGTCTCGGCAACGGCCTTGACACTGCCGAGATCTCCTAGTTCCCTGAGCATTTGGAGCTGATGGACTTCCATTTAGCAAATGCTAAATCGTTGATTGAGAAAAACCTAGTTGTGCTAAACCGTCCTCGGGGCTTCAATGAAGTGAAACGGCACACAAACGGCCCAGTCCCTTGAGTTAGGAAGACCCATGAAGGCTCTCTACAAGTCCGGTCCCCACGCTGGTTTTGAACTCGTCGAACGCCCCGAGCCGGAAGCCGGTCCCAGCGACGTCAAGATCCGCGTCATGACCACCGGCATCTGCGGAACGGACCTGCACATCCAGTCCTGGGATGCGTGGGCACAGAGCATTATCGAGACTCCTTTGATCGCGGGACACGAGTTCTACGGCGAAGTGGTCTCCGTGGGAGAGGACGTCCGCGACGTCAAGGTCGGCGACCGTGTCTCCGGTGAAGGCCACGTGGTCTGCGGAATCTGCCGTAATTGCCGTGCGGGCCGCCGCCAGATGTGCATCCACACGGTGTCGGTGGGCGTGCAGCGCGATGGTGCGTTTGCCGAATACGTCGTCATCCCGGAGACCAATGTCTGGGTCCACCAGGATCCCTCCATCACTCCCGAGCTCGGTGCCATCTTCGACCCCTTCGGCAACGCCGTCCACACCGCCCTGAGCTTCCCCTTGGTCGGCGAGGATGTGCTCATCACAGGTGCCGGGCCCATCGGACTCATGGCAATCGCCGTCGCGCGCCACGCAGGTGCCCGCAAGATCGCCATCACGGACGTCTCGGCTCCCCGCCTCGAACTTGCCCGGAAGATGGGCGTGGACCTCGCCGTCGACGTGTCGAAGATGCGCGTCAAGGATGCCCAGCTCGAGCTCGGAATGCGCGAAGGGTTCGACATCGGACTGGAAATGTCCGGGCATCCCACGGCCCTGCCTGAGATGATCAACAACATGAACCACGGCGGACGCATCGCCATGCTTGGCTTGCCCAGCCAGTCCATTGACATCGACTGGGGCAAAGTGGTCACCCACATGCTGACCCTCAAGGGCATCTACGGCCGCGAGATGTACGAAACCTGGTACGCCATGAGCGCCATGCTCTCCTCCAACCCCGTACTGCACAGCCACATTTCCGCCGTCGTCACGGACAAGCTGTCCGCCACGGACTGGGAAAAGGGCTTCGAAATCGCCCGCGCCGGCACAGGCGGCAAGGTTGTCCTCGACTGGACCGAAATCTAAGACACCGTAAAGTCCCCCCAGAGACCCAGTACCAGAGACCCCAGTACCAGGAGCCACCATGTACTCAAGCATCAAAGACCAGCTGCAGGGCGAGCTTGAAGAGATCCGCGCCGCGGGCCTCTTCAAGACCGAGCGCCACATTGACTCGCCGCAGGCCAGCCACATCTCCGCAGGCCAGCTCGGCCAGCCGGCGAACACCGTCCTGAATTTCTGCGCCAACAACTACCTGGGCCTGGCAGACCACCCGGATATCATTGCCGCCGCCAAGTCCGCCATGGACGAGCGCGGCTTCGGCATGGCATCCGTCCGGTTCATCTGCGGCACCCAGGACTTGCACCTTGAGCTCGAAGCCCGGGTCTCGCAGTTCCTCGGAACCGAGGACACCATCCTGTTCTCCAGCTGCTTCGACGCCAACGGCGGCGTCTTCGAGTCCCTGTTCGGGGCCGAGGACGCCATCATCTCCGATTCCCTGAACCACGCCTCCATCATTGACGGGATCCGGCTCAGCAAGGCCAAGCGCTTCCGCTACGCCAACCAGGACATGGCCGACCTCGAAGCCAAGCTGATCGAGGCCTCCACCGGCGAGGCGCCGGCCAGGCGGAAGATCATCGTGACGGACGGCGTCTTCTCCATGGACGGCTACCTCGCTCCGCTCGAGGCCATCTGCGATCTCGCGGAAAAGCACGACGCGCTGGTCATGGTGGACGATTCCCACGCCGTCGGCTTCATGGGGGCCACGGGCGCCGGAACCCCGGAACACGCGGGAGTTTCCGAAAGGATCGACATCTACACAGGTACGTTCGGCAAGGCGCTTGGCGGCGCCTCCGGCGGCTATGTCTCCGGCCGGAGCGAAATCATCGCCATGCTGCGCCAGAAGGCGCGCCCGTACTTGTTCTCCAACTCCCTGGCCCCGGCAATCGTTGCAGCGACCATCAAGGCGATTGAGCTGGTCCAGGGTTCGGGCGAGCTCCGCTCCAGGCTCTTCGAGAACGCCGCCCTGTTCCGCCGCCGCATGAGCGAGGAAGGCTTCGAGCTGCTCGACGGCGAGCACGCCATCATTCCAGTGATGTTCGGCGACGCCGTGGCTGCCGCGAAGGTTGCCGACGAGATGCTCCACCACGGAGTGTTCGTCACGGCGTTCAGCTACCCCGTGGTCCCCAAGGGGGCTGCCCGGATCCGCGTCCAGCTCTCGGCCGCGCACAGCACCGAGGATGTCGAGGCGTGTGTCCAGGCCTTCGTGAAGAGCCGCGCAGCCGCGGGGCTCTGAGTTCCATGATCCTCACCATCCTGGGCGGCGGGGGATTCCGGGTACCCCTGGTCTATTCAGCACTGCTGTCGGACCACGGGCCCGGCCGGGTCACCGAACTCAGGCTGTTCGACGCCGACCCCGCGCGCCTGGGCGTGGTGGCCAGGGTCCTTGCCGACATGGCCGCGGAAGTGCCCGATGCGCCCGCAGTACGGATGTTCACGGAGCTGTCAGAGGCGTTGCCGGGCACCGACTTCATCTTCTCTGCCATCCGGGTGGGCGGGCTGGAGGGGCGCTCGGCCGATGAAAGGATCGCCCTGGAGCACGGGGTCATCGGGCAGGAGACCGTGGGCGCCGGGGGGATTTCGTATGCCTTGCGGACCATTCCCGTGGTCCTGGATATCGCCGAGTCGGTGAAGAAGCATGC
The DNA here is from genome assembly GCF_040686575.1 of Arthrobacter sp. NPDC080073. NCBI lineage: Bacteria > Bacillati > Actinomycetota > Actinomycetes > Micrococcales > Micrococcaceae > Arthrobacter > Arthrobacter sp. NPDC080073. Next base: position 237,806 of record NZ_JBFBKR010000001.1, on the reverse strand, counting down.
TCCCCACGCCTGGTTCATCAACTTCACCAACCCGGCGGGCGTCATCACCGAAGTCATGACGCGGGTCCTTGGCAACAAGGCGGTGGGGATCTGCGACTCGCCGGTGGGGCTGGCCAGGAGATGCCTGCTCGCAGCCGGAATCCACCGCGGAGCGGCAGCCTTTCGGGACGGTTCGGTGGAAATCGACTACATCGGCCTGAACCACCTGGGCTGGCTGCGCGGGCTGGTGGTCGACGGTGAGGATGCCCTGCCGCGGCTCCTGGCCGACGACGGCGCCCTCGGGTCCTTTGAAGAAGGCCGGCTGTTCGGCGCTTCGTGGATCAAAGCCCTGGGCGCGGTTCCCAACGAGTATCTGCATTACTACTACTTCAGGCGGGAAGCGCTCGACGCCGACCGGCGCGCCGGAACCACCCGCGGCGCCTACTTGGCGAGGCAGCAGTCGACCTTCTACAGCGGGCTGGCGGAAGCGGACGACGGCGGTGCGGGGCCAGCCCCGGGGGTCCCGTCGTCGAAATCAGCCCTCAGGCTCTGGGAAAAGACCAAGCTCGATCGCGAAGAGACGTACATGCAGAGCAACAGGGACGCAGCCGGCACGTTCGAGCGCGACGCCGGGGACCTGGTGTCCGGCGGCTACGAGACCGTAGCCTTGGCGATCATGCGTGCCATCAGCCAGGGGGAAACGGCGCGCCTGATCCTGAACGTCCCGAATAACGGCACCCTGGCAGAACTCGACGCTGAAGCCGTCATCGAGGCGCCCTGCCTCGTGGATGCCGGCGGAGTCCGTTTGCTCCCGGCCAAGGCCCTTCCGGACTACGCGCGCGGACTCGTCATCAATGCCAAGGCCGTGGAACGCGCCACTATCGACGCTGCGCTCACCGGTTCCCGGCGCTCCGCGTACAAGGCGATGGCCATGAACCCGCTCGTGGACTCGGTCAGGGTGGCAGAAGCCCTTCTGGATGACTACATCAACCATTTCAAGGAGCTCCAGTACCTGCGCTAGGTCCCTTCACGGGAGCCCTGTCCCAAGGGGGATCGGAGGCCTAGTATCTGCAGCATGGACAAAGATGCAGCACAACGTGTAACCGAGGTGTTGGATTCGCAGCAATGCTGGAATCTCCTGAGGGGCGTGTCCGTCGGCAGGCTGGCCGTGTGGCTCGGGGACCACCCTGACATTTTTCCGATCAATTACACCGTGGACCAGGGGACGGTTGTCTTCCGGACCGGAGCGGGCACAAAGCTCGCCGCGGCTTTGGGCGAATTCCCGGTGGCCATGGAGGTGGACGGCGTCGACGCGGACACAGGAGTCGCATGGAGCGTCGTGCTCCATGGCAAAGCAACTCCCATCAAACAAATCGACGACGTGGTCAGCTCGTTCTCGCTGCCACTCTTTCCCTGGGAAGCCGGCAAGAAGGACCATTTCGTGCGCGTTCCCGCGGATTCGATCTCGGGGCGGCGCTTCACCGTCACGGAGCCGCTCACATGGTGGACCCCCTACAGCGGGGTCAAGCCGTCCGCGGCGGAATAGCCCCCTCGCATCCGGGCCTGCGCGCTGACAGGATGGTGGGATGGCTGCAAATTATGATGTGGTAATTGTCGGTGGAGGCATTGCAGGATTGTCGCTGGCTTCGGCGCTTGCCGGCCAATGCTCGGTGGCCCTCGTGGAAGCCGAACAGACACTGGCTTACCACACGTCCTCCCGTTCGGCCCGGCAGCTGATCCCGAGCTACGGACCCCCCGTCGTACAGGAACTCACCGTCCGCACGCTGGAACTGATGGCGGCCCGGGACGCCGAGTTGCCGGTGCCGGTGCTGGAGCCGCGATCGTTCATGTTGGTGGGCGACGAAGCCACGGTCAGGGCAGAGTCCAGCGGGCACATGCACCCCATCACGCACGCCGAAGCCCTTGAGCTGTGCCCGGCACTGAACCCCGGGGCTTTCACGGCCGCTGGCCTGGATACGGAGTCGTTCGCTTGCAATACGCCCGTGCTCTTGGAGGACCACCGGCAACGCGCCGAGGCCGGGGGAGTGGACATCATCACCGGCGCCAGGGTCCATTCGGCCCAACGCCTTGGTTCCGGCTGGCAGTTGGGTGCCGGGCTGGAAGGCTTCCAGTCCGCCGTCGTCGTCAACGCGGCAGGGGCCTGGGCGGATGAACTCGCGGTGCTCAGCGGTGTGGAGAAGCTAGGCTTGCAGCCGTTCCGGCGCACGGCGGCAATCGTCGATGTCGAACGCCCGCTTCCGCCCGGGAGCCCCATGGTGTGCGCCGCGGATGACACCTACTATTTCCGGCGCGAGGGCGAACAGGTCCTCATTTCGCCATCGGAGACGGTGCCGAGCGGCCCCGAGGATGCACAGCCGCGGCCCGGAGACGTGGAAGCGCTCGTGACCCGGCTGAATTCGATCACCTCGCTGGGCATCCGCTCAGTAGCCAAAGCCTGGACCGGGTTGCGCACTGAAGCTGCCGACGGCGTTCCGGTGGTGGGTTTCGACGCCGAGGCTCCCGGCTTCTTCTGGCTTGCGGGCCAAGGCGGCTACGGATTCCAGACCTCTTCCGCCATCGCCGAACTCGCGGCCGCGGAGATCCTGGGTTCGGCGATCCCCGGCTCCGCGTCGGGTGCTAGTCCGGTATCCCGGACACCGAGGGAGCTGGCAGCGGCCCGTTGGTCCATCCGCCGTTGAACAATAGGTTCATGAGCGGGCAGACGAGCACACTGATCAGCAACATCGGCGAACTGATGACCCAGGATGCGGAGCATCGTGTCCTCAAGGACGCCGCCGTGGTGATCGAAGGTGAGCGGATTTCCTGGATCGGTCCGGCGTCGGAGGCTCCCTCGGCAGATGAGCACGTGGACGCGGAAGGCCGTGCAGTGCTCCCGGGCTGGGTGGACTCGCACTCGCACCTGATTTTCGCCGGGGACCGCACTGCCGAATTCGAGGCCAGGATGGCAGGCCAGAGCTACAGTGCCGGCGGGATCGCCGTCACCACCGGCGCCACGCGCGCCGCGAGCGACGAGGAACTGACCCGGCTCGCTGCCGCACGCGTAGCCGAAGCCGTCTCCCAAGGCACCACCTATCTCGAGAGCAAGACCGGCTACGGACTGGACCTCGAGAACGAGGCCCGCAGTGCACGCATCGCGGCGGCGACTGTGGATGAAGTCACCTACCTCGGCGCGCATTTGGTCCCGGCCGGAGCAGACGCCGAGGAATACACGGACCTTGTCTGCGGTCCGATGCTCGACGCCGTCCGCCCGTACGTCCGCTGGGCCGACGTCTTCTGTGAGCGCGGCGCCTTCACCGAAGAGCAGTCGCGCCGCGTCCTGACCGCGTGCCGCGATGCGGGCCTGGGCCTGCGTGTCCACGGCAACCAATTGGGTGAAGGACCCGGCGTGCAGTTGGCCGTGGAGTTCGGTGCGGCCAGCGTTGACCACGTCAACTACCTTTCAGCGGCCGATATCGACGCGCTCGCCGGAACCTGGAGCGGCTGGGACGCCTCCGCCGGAACGGGTGCGCGCGGCACGGTGGCCACGTGCCTGCCGGCCTGCGATCTTTCCACCCGCCAGCCGCTCGCTCCCGGCCGCGCGTTGATCGACGCTGGGGTGCAGATTGCCTTGGCGGCGAACTGCAACCCCGGCACCTCCTACACGAGCTCCATCGCCTTCTGCGTCACAACGGCCGTGCTGCAGATGCGCCTGAGCGTCCACGAAGCCGTGCGGGCGGCCACTTATGGCGGTGCGCTCGCGCTCGGCAGGGAATCGGGCAACGACGTCGACGGCGAACGGGCGGTAGGATCGATCGCCGTCGGTCACCGCGCAGACCTGCACATGCTCAAAGCGCCGTCGGCGACGCACCTGGCGTACCGGCCCGGTATCCCGCTGACTTTCGCGGTCTGGCGGGCAGGCGACCGCGCAGTCTAGCGGCGCTCCCGGGTCAACAAGGCAGGGCCCCTCCACATGGAGGGGTCCTGCTTTTTCTTTCGGTGCGCTGTAGCCCTCCACGATCCTTGTGCGATTGAATATGATCGTTTAGTGTTTATATGGATCACAAAACGTCAAATCGTTGAGTTGAAGAGTGCGTCGAAGAAGCGCGGACAGGAATGGTAAGTGCGATGAGTAACAACGCCCTCGGGGCCTTCATGGAAGAAGAGCTTGTTTCGCAGCCCGAGGTCTGGAGGCGGGCCATCGAGCAGTGCGAACGTGAGCAAGCCAAAGCAGGGCACCTGCTTCCTGCTGACGGTGAGCGGGTCGCCGTCGTCGGTTGCGGTACCTCATGGTTCATGGCGCAGAGCTATGCCGCTGCCCGGGAAGCCGCGGGCAAGGGCGTCACCGACGCGTTCGCGGCCTCCGAAGCCTTCCTCAATCACAACAGCGCCGGCCGCCAATACGACGCCGTCATCGCCATCACCCGCTCCGGCACCACCACGGAGGTGCTGGAACTCCTGGAAGCCGTGCGCGGAAAGGCCGTCAGCGGGAAACCCCGGACGGTTGCGCTGATCGGGGACGTGCATTCACCCATCACCGCCCTGGCCGACGCCGTGATCGGCCTTCCCTACGCGGACGAGAAATCGGTGGTCCAGACCCGATTCGCCACCACGGCCCTCGTGTACCTCCTGACGAGCCTCGGTATCGAACTCGGAACGGCAATCGAGGACGCCCGCGCTGCCGTCGCCGAGCCTGTTTCGCAGGAACTCCTCGACGCCGAACAGTTCACCTTCCTCGGTACCGGCTGGACAGTCGGCCTGGCCCACGAAGCCGGACTCAAGATGCGCGAAGCAGTGCAGGGCTGGACCGAATCCTATGCGGCGATGGAATACCGGCACGGTCCTATTTCCATTGCCGCTCCCGGTCGGGTGACGTGGATCTTCGGCCCGCAGCCTGAGGGCCTGGACGCCGAGATGAGCCGCACAGGCGCCCTCTATGTCAACACCGGCAAGCACCCGCTCGCCGAGCTGGCCCGGGTCCATAAAGTCACCCTGGAGCGGGCACGCGCGCGCGGCCTGAACCCCGATGTGCCGCGCAACCTCACGCGTTCCGTTGTCCTGAACGCCACGGCCTAGGCAATCCCATGGTTCTCGGAGCCGCCGAATCCGCAGTCCTGGCCTTCGATGTCGGCGGCACGGATCTGAAGGCGGGCCTTGTCGACACGGCCGGGAATGTCCTCGGCCTGCGCCGCACTGCTACGCCGCATGATCCCTTGCGGCCGGGCGAGGCGATCCTGGACGCCATCGCCGTGCTGGCTGCCGAGTTTGCCGCTGAATTCCCCGGCCACCCGGCGAAGGCCGCGTGCATTGTTGTTCCCGGAATCGTGGACTCCGACACCGGAGTGGGGATCTATTCGGCGAACCTGGGATGGCGCAACTTTCCCTTCGGGGAAAAGGCCGCGCAACGCCTCGGGCTGCCGGTCTCCTTCGGCCACGATGTCAGCACGGCCGCCGAAGCCGAATTCCGGTTCGGAGCCGCCCGCGAATTTCGAAACGTCGTGGTGATGGTGGTCGGCACAGGGATCGCCGCCGCCGTCATCTCCGACGGGTACCCCGTGCGTGCAGGCGGCTTCGCCGGAGAGCTGGGCCACGCCCTCGTACCGGACCCCGACGGTCCCGGCCACACGATCCTCGAGGCCGTCGGCTCCGCCGGAGCAATCGCCCGACGTTACAGCGACAAAGCCGGAACTCCGCGCACGGGTGCCCGTGAAGTCCTCGAACGGGCCAACGCAGGCGACGCGCTTGCAGCCCGGATCTGGGCCGATGCGGTGGACGCCCTCGCTTTCAGCCTCAGCCAATGCGTCAGCATCATCGGCACGGAGGCCGTGGTGGTGGGCGGCGGCCTTGCCGAAGCGGGAGAAGGACTCCTGCAGCCACTGCGTTCGCGCCTCGATGAGCTGCTCGACTTCCAGCGCCGGCCCGTCATCATGCGCGCCCAACTGGGCCAGGATGCAGGCCTGCTCGGCGCCGCCATGCGGGCCCGGGCCCTGCTCCCGGCCGCGAAGGCCGCCGCCGGCACGGGGACGAGGCGATGAAGCAGGCCATGAAACGGGTCATCACCGTCACGCCCAATCCGGCCGTCGACCTCAGCTACCACGTCGCCGGGATCACCCCGGGAGCGAGCCACCGCGTCGCCGCACCCCTCAGCCGCGCAGGTGGAAAAGGCCTCAACGTCGCGCGCGTGGCGCACCAGCTGGGCCATCCCGTACTGGCACTCGCGCCCTCTGGCGGCACTGCAGGTGCGGAATTCGCTGCCGAACTGCTCAGCAGCGGCGTGCCGCATCGCCTGATTCCGGTCGCCGCGGAAACCCGGCGCAGCATCGCCCTCGTCGATACGGTGGGCGGCGAAACGTCCGTCTTCAACGAGGAAGGGAGCCCACTCCAACCGTCCGAATGGCAGGCGCTGGCCGCCGCCGTCGTCGACGCCCTGCACATCGACAACCCGGACGGGCAAAGCGCAGGAGTGCTTGTCGGTTCCGGCAGCCTGCCGCCCGGCGCGCCCGCCGACTTCTACCCGGCGCTGGTGCGTCTGGCGCACGACGCCGGGATTCCGGCCGTCGTCGATACCTCCGGAGCCGGGATCATCGCCGCCGCACGGGCCGGGGCAGACCTCCTCAAGCCCAACAACCACGAACTCCTCGAAGCAACGGGGGAAAGCAGACTGGACGTCGCGGCACGGCGATTGATCGCCCTCGGGGCCAAAACCGTCCTGGTCAGTGCCGGCGCCGAAGGCATGCTTGCGTTCCACCACGCCGCCCCCGGAGGCTACTGGAGCGCCCGGCTCCCGGAACCACTCAGCGGCAATCCCACCGGAGCCGGCGACGCCGGAGTTGCGGCGGCCGCCGTCGCGCTCGCCGCCGGAGTCTCCGACATCCCCACGATCCTCCGAAGGGCAACCGCCTGGTCCGCCGCCGCGGTGCTCATGCCTGCCGCGGGCGAGATCTCGCCGCTCTACGCGGACCTTGAAGACCAACTCATTCTCAACTGGAAGGAGACCCTGTGACGCTCGTCAGTACACGGGAACTCATGGAGACCGCCGCCGCCAACGGAATCGGACAGGGCGCGTTCAACGTCATCCACCTCGAAACCGCGGAAGGCCTGGTGGCGGGGGCGGAGACAGCGGGTGTCCCGTTGATCCTGCAGATCTCGGAGAACTGCGTCCGTTTCCACGGCGGACTCGTCCCGATTGCCCGGGGTGCAATGTCCATCGCCCGGGACTCCTCGGTGCCCGTGGCCCTGCACCTGGACCACGCCGAGTCCGAAGAGCTGGCCCTGCAGGCCGTCGACCTCGGGTTCGGGTCCGTCATGTACGACGGAGCGCACTTGCCGTACGACTCGAACGTTGAAGCCACGCGCCGGATCGCCGGATACGCCCGGGACCACGGGGTGTACGTCGAGGCCGAGCTCGGGAAAGTCGGAGGCAAGGACGGTGCCCATGCTCCGGGAGTCCGGACGGATCCGGCCGAGGCCCGTTCCTTCGTGGACGCCACCGGCGTCGATGCCCTCGCCGTCGCCGTCGGTTCCTCGCACGCGATGACCGAACGCAGCGCAGCCTTGGACTTGGCCCTCATCACCCGGCTCAAAGAGGCCGTCCAGCTTCCGCTCGTCCTTCACGGGTCCTCCGGCGTGCCGGACGAAACGCTCGTAGCGGCAATCCGGGCCGGTATGACTAAGATCAACGTATCCACACACTTGAACGGGTTCTTCACCCGCGCCGTCCGTGAGTACCTGGATGCCAACCCTTCCGTGGTGGACTCCCGCAAGTACATCAAGGCCGGACGGGACGCCCTGGTGTTGGAAACCGCACGTCTGCTGACGCTGTTCGCGAAAGTGAACTAGTCCCCATTTCCGGAAGGTTCGTGATGACCCGCAACGATCGACTGACAGCCATCCTTGATCTCCTCGCCGAGTCAGGGCATGTTGAGGTCGAGGATATCGTGACCCGGCTGGCCGTCTCGCCGGCTACCGCGCGCCGTGACCTGGACAGCCTCGCCAAGCAGCGGCTCCTGAGCCGTACCCGCGGCGGTGCAACCACGGGATCAGTGGCCTACGAACTTCCGGGGCGCTACAACAGGGACGATCACGCCGAGGCCAAGCAGCAGATTGCCTTGGCAGCTTCGGAACTCATCATGCCCGGCGCGGTGATCGGACTCAGCGGCGGCACCACCAACACGGCCCTGGCCCAGGTGCTGTCCACCCGCGAAGACCTCAACGCGCCCTCCAACCGGCCCATGCTGACGGTGGTCACCAACGCCATCAACATCGCCGCCCAGCTTGCCGTGCGCCCCAACATCAAGATCATGGTCACCGGCGGCATCCTGAACCCGCGTTCCTATGAACTTGTCGGGCCTTACACGGATGTCATCATGCAGAAGGTCGCTTTGGACATCGCCTTCATCGGCGTTAACGGAGTCGATCCCAAGATCGGCCCCACCATCACCGACGAGGGAGAAGCCATGGTGAATACCGTCATGGCCCGACGCGCCACCGACTCCTATGTCCTGGCCGACTCCACGAAGATCGGCAAGCGCGCCTTTGCGGCCATGGCCGGGTACGATTTCCGCCGGCTCATCACGGATTCGGGCATCACGGCAGAGGACAAGGCAGCATTTGAAGCCAGCGGCACCGAGGTGATCGTTGCCAAGGACGCCTAGCAGCGTTCGTGCCCGTCAGAAGACCATCGGGGGAGCGTTCAGCACGGTTTCGTCCGTGCTGCGCTGCACCCACTGGCTGAAGGGCGTGTCGAGATCGTACTTGTCCTGCTCGTTGCGGATAAGTGTCCGTAGCTCCGCGTTTCCCGGGTTGTTGAGGGACTCGAAGTACTCCACCGACCAGTGGAACCACCGCATGCAGAAGAGCCGCATGGTGAGGCCATGGGTTACCAGCAGGGTGTTGGGCGCGTAGTCGGGTTTTTCCCAATGCCGGTACAGGGTTTCCATGAAGGACGAAATCCGGTCGTAGACATCGGAGCCTGATTCGCCCTCGCGGAACCGGTAGAAGAAATGTCCGTAGAGGTTGCGGAGCTCCTTTTGGTCCCCGATGTCTCCGGCAATCTGGAAGTTGGCCCAGTCCTGCTCACGCAGCCGGGGCTCTTCGATCACCCTTTCCGTCAGGCTGCCCAGATTCAGTGCTTCGAGGGTCTGGTACGCCCGGAGATAGGGCGAGACATAGACGCACACAGGTTCGCCGTCGAGCTTCCTGCGCAGGGCCTCACCGGCGGCCCGTGCCTGTTCGACGCCAAGCTCCGTCAGCGGGATGCGGTAATCGGGCACACGGTTGTAGATGGAAGTATCGGCATTGGCGGCGGACTGGCCGTGCCGGATCATGAAGATTCGTGCTGGCGCGCTCATCCCACCAAGCATAGGGTCAGGAGCCGCCCGGCCCATGCACGCGGACGGCGGCGACCCGGCTCCGAGGAAAACTTCAGGCAAATGCAGGCAAGATAGGAGCATGCTCCTAGCCTCAACGCGCCGGTTGCGCGCCGAAGTGCTGATTGTCCTTGGCCTGTCCCTGGGCCAATCGGCCGTGTACTCCGTTGTGCAGTTGTTGGACAAGATGACCCAAGGGCCCTTGGCCCACGCGACGTCCACCCTCAACCGCTCGCAGAGCACGCGTGAGTACTTCGATCTCACCTACCAGCTGCTGGATATCGCGTTCGCGCTGGTCCCTGTGGTGTTGGTGTTCTACTTCCTGTCCTTGCACCGCCAAACGGCCGAAAGTCCCTCGGGCTTCACCCGGCTGGGCTTCAACTTCGCCCGCCCGGGCCGTGACGCGTTGCAAGGACTGGGCCTCGCCGCGCTGATCGGAATCCCGTCGCTGGGCCTCTACGCGGCCGGCCGCGCCCTGGGGATCACGACGGCGATCATCCCCAGCGGCCTGGACTCCTATTGGTGGACCGTGCCGGTGCTGGTCCTCTCCGCGGTGCGGCACGCCATCGTCGAAGAAGTCATCGTAGTGGGCTACCTCCTGGACCGGTTCGGGAAGTTCGGGTGGAGCACCCCGCTCGCGATCGCGCTCAGCGCGCTCCTTCGCGGCAGCTACCACCTGTACCAAGGCTTCGGGCCGTTCATCGGCAACGCCGTCATGGGCCTCGTGTTCGGCTGGATTTACACGAAGACCAAACGCGTCATGCCGCTCGTCGTGGCCCACGCCCTCCTGGATATCGTGGCATTCGTCGGCTTCAGCGTCTTCGGCAAGGCCATCGGGCTGGGGTGAGGGGTGGGTTAAAAGGTTTCGGCCGCCATCGCGGGGTGACGTCATTGGCACCCGCATATGGCGGCCGAAGTTTTCCGGGCCCTCCTGGCCCGATGGTCCGTCAGATGGCGACGGGTTGGTCCGTCAGATGGTGACGGCTCCGTTGGCGGTTTCGAACGTTACCGACATGATTCCCGGCGTTCCGTGCGGAGCCATCCATTGGACTGCAACGTCCTCAAGCGGCTTCTCCACGGGTTCCCCAAGCCACTCGGTGACGCGCTCCGCGGAGCCGGCAATCGTGAGGCTGGACATCTTGACATCGCTTGGGTAGACGAGGGAAGGGTGAAGTGCGGGGTCGCCCTCCCAGCGGAGCAAATAGGGAACCTGGGGATCGGCGATGAGTCCCAGGATGCCGATCTGCGACCAGACGAGTTCGCGGCCGTCTGGAAACTTTCGGTTGCCGGGGACGGCGGCGCGTCCGAGCCGCTGTTCGAACGGGCTCAGGTCGTCAACAGCGACGCACCAGCCCATCCACCCACCTCCTGCGGCGGAGCGTGCACGGACGGCTTGTCCGAAAGGTGCCTTGTCGGATGCCGGGTGGTCAAGGACCTCGACAACTTCCAGGTATTTGTGGTCAGCAAGGGGGATGATCATGTTCCGGGTGCCGAAGCGCGGGTGCACTCCGCCCCGGACTGCGTCCACTCCCAATGCTGCGGAAATCCGCTCGGTGGTGGCCAAGAGGCCATCTCGTTCACAAGCGTAAGAGACGTGATCCATGCGCATGGCTTCATCTTGGCACTTTGTGATGGAGCTCTCAGCTAAGTCAAGCCTAACTAAGGTGGGACGTATCGAAAAGGCAGCCCAAAGTCACTTCAGGACGCGCCAAGACCGAAAACTACTGCGTTCGTCACAAAGCTTCCGGAGCCCGCAACACCGTCCCTAGACTGGCGGCAACCGAACGCCGGCAGGCTGAATACCGCAGCTCCGCAGGCTGAAACACGGCAGAGAGCCCAGACAACCAGGAGTCAGCATGTCCCAAGGATGGTCATTCGAAACGCGCCAGATCCACGCCGGCCAGGAGCCGGACGCCGCCACCGGCGCCCGGGCACTGCCCATCTACCAGACCACCTCGTTCGTCTTTCCTAGCGCGGAAAGCGCTGCCAACCGCTTTGCGCTCGCCGAGCTGGCGCCCATCTACACCCGGATTGGCAACCCCACGCAGGATGCGGTGGAACAGCGCATAGCGAGCCTGGAGGGTGGCTTGGCGGCGCTCCTGCTGAGCTCCGGCCAGGCTGCGGAAACGTTCGCCATCCTCAACGTCGCCGAGGCGGGCGACCACGTTGTCGCCAGCCCGAGCCTCTACGGCGGCACCTACAACCTGCTGGCCCACACGCTGAAGAAATTCGGCATCTCGGTCACCTTCGTCGAGGATCCGGACAACCTCGACCACTGGCGCGACGCCGTGCAGCCAAATACCAAGCTCTTCTTCGCCGAAGTCGTCTCCAACCCCCGCCAGGATGTTTTGGACATCGAGGGCGTCTCCCGCGTTGCGCACGAGGCAGGGGTCCCGCTCGTCGTGGACAACACCCTCGCCACGCCCTACCTCATCCGGCCCATCGAGTGGGGCGCGGACATCGTGGTGCATTCGGCCACCAAATACCTGGGCGGGCACGGATCTGCCATAGCCGGCGTCATCGTGGACTCCGGCAACTTCGATTTCGGCAAGGACCCTGGGCGGTTCCCCAACTTCAATACCCCGGACCCCAGCTACAACGGCCTGGTCTACGCCCGCGACCTCGGCAAGGACGGTGCCCTCGGCGCGAACCTCTCCTACATCCTCAAGGCCCGGGTCCAGCTCCTGCGCGACCTCGGCTCGGCAGTTTCCCCGTTCAACGCTTTCCTGATCTCCCAAGGAATCGAAACCCTCAGCCTGCGGGTGGAACGCCACGTGGACAACGCCACCAAAGTGGCGCAATGGCTCGAAGGGCGCGACGACGTCGAATCGGTCGCGTACGCGGGGCTGCCTTCGAGCCCGTGGTTCGAACGCGGGCGCAAGTACGGTCCCCGCGGCACCGGCGCGGTGGTCTCCTTCACCATCCGCGGCGGGATCGACGCCGGAAAGCGCTTCGTGGACGCCCTGGAACTGCATTCGCACGTAGCAAACATCGGCGACGTCCGTTCCTTGGTCATCCACCCGGCGTCCACGACGCACAGCCAGCTGACGACCGATCAGCAGGCCCTTGCTGGGGTGACCCCGGGCTTGGTGCGGCTGTCCGTCGGAATAGAGCACATCGACGATATCCTCGCGGACCTCGAGGCTGGATTCCGGGCGGCCAAGGGCGCCTAGTACCGCTCCGGATGGCGCAGGAGGCCGGCGGGCGACGCAGCATGAATCTTCGCCGGCTGGCTTCCGCATCCCTTTCTTCGTGAACAAAACGCGGCCAAGTGTCACAAAGATGTCATAATCTTCGTCAGGAGGGGTCCGGTTTTCCTAGACTCTTCCCGTAGGTCATGAGTGCCAGCGACAGCCCCGGCTTGCTGGCCGGCAACCCTCCTTTCGCGGCGGGGTGCCCCGGGTGAAGACCTGGCCCTTCGCTGTATTGGCGGCGGGCAAGCGCGATGTGAGGTGTCAACGAATGACAATTGCTGCAACAGCCATACCCCTTTCCGGTACCCAGGACGGAACCCTCAAGTATGTTTCCGTGGGCGGACTCGAGCTCGAAGCCGGAGGTTTCCTGCCGGACGTAGTCCTTGCCTATGAGACATGGGGGCGGCTCAACGCAGACGCGTCCAACGCCGTCCTGGTGGAGCACGCACTGACCGGCAGCACCCATGTGGCCCGCGGCGAGAGCGGGGAAGAAGGCTGGTGGGAACAACTCGTTGGCCCCGGTGCCACCATCGACACGGACCGCTACTTCGTAGTCTCCATCAACATCGTGGGAGGCTGCTACGGCAGCACCGGCCCGTCGTCGAACGCTCCTGACGGCAGGCCGTGGGGCTCCCGCTTCCCGCTCGTGACCCTGCGGGACAGCACCGTAGCCGAAGCCCGGTTGGCCGACGCCCTGGGGATCCGCAGCTGGCATACCGTCGTCGGCGGGTCCTTGGGCGGTGCCCGGGCACTGGAATGGGCCGTCAGCTATCCGGACCGCGTCCAGCGATGCGCCGTGATTTCGATCGGGGCGTACAGCACTGCCGAGCAGATCGCGTTCGCGCAGGCCCAGACGCTTGCCATCCGGCAGGACGCCGACTTCAACGGCGGCGACTACTATGGCCAGGCCGCGCCCGAGGCGGGGTTGGCCCTTGCCCGTCGGATTGCCCACATCACCTATCGTTCGGCGGATGAACTGGACTTCCGCTTCGGCCGGAACGCCCAAGGCGGCGAGGCGCCCCTTCAGGCTGCCGCGTTGGGGGACCGGGGCCGCTACCAGGTGGAGAGCTACCTCGACCACCAGGGAAGCAAGCTCGTCCAGCGCTTCGACGCCAACAGCTACATCGCCATCACCGAGGCCCTCATGAGCCACGACATCACCCGCGGCCGGGGCTCATTGGAGGAGGCGCTGTCCGTGGCAACGGCGAAGTTCTTCGTTGCCTCGGTGGACTCGGACCGCCTCTATTTCCCGGAACAATCCCACGAGTTGGCCAAGGCCTTGCCCGGAGAAGTTCCCGTTCACGTGATCGAGGCGCCGATCGGGCACGACGGTTTCCTCACCGAGATCGGCCAGCTCGGTCCCCAGCTGCGCGAAGCTTTCTTCGGCTGAATCAGCCGTTCATGATCTCCTGGCGGAGCTTCATGTAGTCCTCCATGGCGATTTTCCCGTCACTGTACTCCTGGTCCAGTTCCGCCAGTTTCCGCGCCCGGTAGCCGAGGGGAGCACCGTTCGGCTGGTGCGCCGCTTCCGGTTGGGGCGCCGCGTCCGGTTGGGGCGCCGCGTCCGGTTGGGGAGCAGTCGACGGCGGAGCGCCCTGCGGAACGGGCCTCGCCACCGGAGGTTGCGGCTCAGCCGGGATGATTACCGGGGGTCGCTCCGGGTATCCGACGGGGTGGTGCTGTGGAGGGTATTGCTGCCCGGGGAGGGGGCCGTCGGGATATTGCTGTCCGGGGAACTGGCCCGGAGGGGCTTCGGGGTACCTCCCGTAGCTGTTGTTCCCGTAGTCCCCGTTCCGGAGCCTGCGCTGGCGCGATCGGTTGTACATGCGGATCCCCATGGGAATCAGCCAAGAGCAGACGATGATCCAGAAGATCAAATTGTTCACGGTGGGGGCCTCCTAGGTCTTTCACCAGCTTAGTCCCGCTCCCTGTGACCCACCTCGTGGTTCCCGGTCAGCTCCGCGGCTGGATGGTGTCGGCAGGACCGAAGACGGGTCCCGGCGTCGGGCGTTTCGGAAGGATTCCGTCGCCGGAGGACCGGTGCCGGATCCGGCGGATGACCCACGGGACAAAATACTCCCGCGCCCAAACGAGATCGCCCGAGCGGGCTTCGCGCCAACTGCGCTGGGGGAGCGGCTTGGGGAACAGCGGTTCGAGGTTGTGCGGCACATTGAGTGAATCGAGGACCATCGCTGCGATGGTGTGGTGGCCGAGCGGCGAGAAGTGCAGGCGGTCTTCGTCCCACATCTGGGAGTCCGAAAGTTGCCGCAGGGACCACATGTCAGCGATCACGGCATCGTGGCGCGCGGCGACGGTGCGGAGGTTTTCGTTGTAGATGGCCACCTTGCCGCGGATCCGGCCGAGTACGGATGACACGGTGTCCGGACCATTGAAGAGAACCACCGTGGCGCCTTCGGAACTCAGGATCTGCACGGCGGCATCGAGTTTCTCGGCCAAGGCGTCGGGATCGCCGCCTGGACGGATGAGGTCGTTGCCGCCTGCGGAAATGCTCACGAGGTCCGGCTTGAGGTCCATGCACGGGCCAAGTTGTTCGTCGATGATCTGTTGTAGCAGTCGCCCGCGGATGGCGAGGTTGGCGTAGGCGAAATCCCGGTGTCCCCGGCTCAGTTCCTCCGCAACGCGGTCCGCCCAGCCGCGATGTCCCCCGGGGTTGTTGGGCTCGGGGTCGCCGATGCCTTCGGTAAAGGAATCACCCAATGCCACGTAGCGGGTCCACGGATGATTCCGCTCGGCCGGCTTCGGCCCCACCGTGGAATCAGTGTCACTCACGTTCATATCCTGCCTCTTGCTGCATCGCTACGCGCCCGTAGCTTGTTACTCATCGGTAACTGCAAGAATAGTCCCATGAGTCAAGCCTCCGCCTTCCCTGCCCCTGCTTTTCCGGATCCGGTCGTTTTGTGGTCCCACGAAGAGGAAGAACGGGCTGGTAAACCGTTGCTGCTCCTGTTGCACGGTTACGGGTCCAACGAGCAAGACCTCTTCAGCCTTGCCGGGCTGTTGCCCCAGGACTTCGTCGTCGCTTCGCTCCGGGCGCCGATCGCCACCGGCCCGGGCTTCACGTGGTTCCCTCTCACGGCGTCCATCGACTACTCCCTCGACGCCGTCAAGGACGCAGCGGAGTACGTGTTTTCCTGGTTGGACACGATCAAGGCCAACCACAGTTCGGTGACCCTCCTCGGATTTTCCATGGGCATGGCCATGGCCACCTCGCTGCTCCGGCAGCGCCCGGCGGACTTTGCCGCCGTCGTCGGGCTTTCAGGCTTCGCCGTTGACGTCGATGCCGACCCCGCTTTCCATGACGCCGAACTGGATGGTTCAGTGCCGCTCTTCTGGGGACGGGACCAGCAGGATCCCGTGATCACGCCGGACAAGATCGAATACACCATGGAGTGGGTACGAAAGCACACGGACCTTACCAAGGTGCTCTACACGGGCATGTGGCACGGCATCAACCAGCAGGAAATCGGCCACGTTGCAGAATTCCTGGAGCACAAGGTCCTCGCCTCCGTCTGAAGCAACGCGGGGTCACTTACGGCCCATTCAGAGGCATGTAACGGGCCGTAAGTGACCCCGCGTTGCTAGGAATCCTTGGTGATCCGCACCGTCTGTCCGTTGACGGTCACGGCGTCGCCTACGTGGAGTTGGCGGCCGCGTCGATCGTCGATCTCGCCGTTCACTTTGACCAGGCCGTTCTTGATGAGTTCCGTGGCTTCCACGCCGTCCTCCACCAGGTTGGCGAGCTTCAGGAGCTGGCCGAGGCGGATCATGTCGTCGCGGATGGGGACTTCTTCGATTTCCGGGTTGCTCATACAAGCAATGATGCCTGAAGTAAGGTGGTGAAAATGCCGCAGTCATCCCGTCCCTTGCTCACCGGGCTGCTCCTTGCCGTAGCAACCGGACTCGTGATTCCCCTTCAGGGCCGCATCAACGGCGCCCTGGGAGCAACGCTCGACGACGGCATCGCGGCCGCCGTCGTCAGCTTCACCACCGGACTGGTCCTGATCGCAGCGATCGGACTGATGCTGCCGAAGGGCCGCGCCGCCTTGCGAAGGATCGTCCCTGCCCTCAAGGAGCGGAGCTTTCCACGGTTCTACGTCCTGGCCGGCGGCATCGGTGCACTGTTCGTGTTCGCCCAATCGTTCACAGTCGGCTTGCTTGGCGTGGCCTTGTTCACGGTTGCTGCGGTGACTGGCCAGACCCTGAGCGGACTACTCGTGGACCGGCTCGGCATCGGGCCCGGCGGCAAACGCTCGATCACCGGGGTCCGCATCCTCGGCAGCGTCCTGACGATCGCCGCCGTCGTCTGGGCCGTTTCGCCTCGCCTGGGGGCTGCAGCCGACGTCGGGTCCCTGCTGCTCCCGATCCTGTTGCCCGTCGTGGCCGGCTGCCTGGTGAGTTTCCAACAGGCGATGAACGGCACGGCGACCGTGCACTACGGCAGCCCTGTCGCCGCGACGCTGGTGAATTTCGTGGCCGGAACGGTCATTCTCTGGATCGCGTGGCTCATCAAAGTGATCCTCGTTGGTCCTGGTCACGCCCTGCCCGCCGAATGGTGGTATTACTTGGGCGGACCGATGGGCTGCGTCTTCATCGGCCTGGCGGCCTTGTTGGTCCGCAGCCTGGGTGTCCTGGTGACGGGGCTGGGAATGATTGCGGGCCAGTTGCTCGGATCCCTCGCGCTTGACCTGGTCCTGCCGGCGCCTGGAACCGTGGTTGCCTTGCCCACGATCCTTGGCACCTTGCTGACGCTGTTCGCCATCATCGTCGCCACGTTGCCTTGGCCCAAGGGTGCGCTCTCTTCCCGCCGTCGCGCCGGGGCGAGCCAGGCCAGTTCCCGGAGGCAGGACCGCGGCCAAAGGCCGGTAGGCTAGGACACGCAGCTTCCTGCACAGCATTACCTTCGCGCACAACCACGGACCGCACCCAGCGGCCCTGTAGAACATTGGAGTACCCATGGCAGCAAAATCCGTCCTCGACCAGGTCATTTCCCTCTCCAAGCGGAGGGGCTTCGTGTTCCAGGCCGGTGAAATCTATGGTGGCTCCCGGTCCGCATGGGACTACGGCCCCCTCGGTGCCGAGCTCAAGGAAAACATCAAGCGCCAATGGTGGCAGAGCGTCGTCCGCGGCCGCGAAGATGTAGTGGGCCTGGATTCCTCCGTGATCCTGCCCCGCCAGGTATGGGAAGCCTCCGGCCACGTCGAGGTGTTCTCGGACCCCCTCGTCGAGTGCCTTTCCTGCCACAAGCGCTACCGCGCCGACCACCTCGAGGAAGAGTACGAGGAAAAGAAGGGCCGTCCCGCCGAAAACGGCCTCAAGGACATCGCCTGCGCCAACTGCGGCACCCGCGGCCAATGGACCGAACCGCAGGAGTTCTCCGGCCTGCTCAAGACCTTCCTGGGCCCCGTGGCCAGTGAAGAAGGCCTGCACTACTTGCGCCCGGAAACCGCGCAGGGCATTTTCGTCAACTTCAGCAACGTGCTCACCACATCCCGCAAGAAGCCGCCGTTCGGCATCGGCCAGATCGGCAAGTCCTTCCGCAACGAAATCACGCCGGGCAACTTCATCTTCCGCACCCGCGAGTTCGAACAGATGGAAATGGAATTCTTCGTCGAGCCGGGCACGGACGAGGAATGGCACCAGTACTGGATGAAGGAACGCATGTCCTGGTACACCGGCCTGGGCATCCGGCCGGAAAACCTGCGTTTCTTCGAGCACCCGTTGGACAAGCTCAGCCACTACTCCAAGGGCACCACGGACATCGAGTACCGTTTCGGTTTCCAGGGCTCCGAGTGGGGCGAGCTCGAGGGCATCGCCAACCGCACCGACTTCGACCTCTCCACCCACTCGAAGGCCTCCGGCCAGGACCTCAGCTACTTCAACCAAGCCACCAACGAGCGCTACACGCCGTACGTCATTGAACCGGCCGCCGGCCTGACGCGGTCCTTCATGGCCTTCCTCGTGGACGCCTACACCGAGGACGAGGCACCCAACGCCAAGGGCGGCGTCGACGTCCGCACCGTCCTGAAGCTCGACCCCCGCCTGGCACCGGTCAAGGCAGCCGTGCTGCCCCTGAGCCGCAACGAGGACCTGTCCCCGAAGGCGAAGGACCTGGGTGCCCAGTTGCGCAAGAACTGGAACATCGACTTCGACGACGCCGGTGCCATCGGCCGTCGATACCGCCGCCAGGACGAGATCGGTACCCCGTTCTGCATCACCGTGGACTTCGACACGCTTGATGACCAGGCCGTCACCATCCGAGAGCGCGACACCATGAGCCAGGAACGTGTGTCCCTGGACAAGGTGGAGGGCTACCTGGCTGCACGACTGATCGGCGCCTAAGCGTGACCATCGAATACCGCGAATGGCGTGAGGGCGACGACCTCGCACTCCTGGAAATGTGGGGCGGCCCCGAG
The DNA here is from genome assembly GCF_040686575.1 of Arthrobacter sp. NPDC080073. Taxonomy (NCBI): domain Bacteria; kingdom Bacillati; phylum Actinomycetota; class Actinomycetes; order Micrococcales; family Micrococcaceae; genus Arthrobacter; species Arthrobacter sp. NPDC080073. The sequence goes on along the minus strand of NZ_JBFBKR010000001.1, from coordinate 218,834 downwards.
ACCCTGCCGGCCCAGCAGTTCCGCGCAGCCCTGGCGCCGTCGAGCAACGGGGGCCAAGGCCAGCCTTGGCGCCGGTGCATCGTGGCCGAAGACGTCGTTGACGGCATCGGCATCCCGGTGGCCGCGGGCGTGGTCCATGAGGCGTCCCTGCACCCGGAACGGCTCTGGGCCTACGTCGAGGTTGCCAAGGACCACCGCCGGAGCGGGATAGGGTCCACGCTCCTGACCATGCTGCGGCGCGAAGCCGAGCAGTCGCCGTCGGGGGTTACCAAGCTGCGCAGCAAAGTGGAGCCTGGCACGTCCGGTGCGGCCTTCGCCGAGTGGGCAGGGCTGGCACCTATCCAGCGTTCCCGGCTGGTGGTGGTGGATCCCGAGCCGCTCAGGCTGCCGGTGTTTGGAGACGGCTCCGAAGAAGCCGCTTCCGAGCAGGTGGAAGACCTCGCGACGGGGTCCGTGGAACTGAGCGACGTCGTAGGCCGGTACTACACGGCCGTGCACCACTGGGACAACCCCGGCGAGCTCGGCATCCCCACGGTGCAGCGGCTGTTCCTCGACGAGCTGACGGGGGCGCACGGTGCGCTCGTGCTGCGTGCGCCCAAGGCGAGTGCCTTCGGTGCGGGAGTTCCGGCGACCCGCAAGGGCAAGTTGCAGGCCTTCGCGATCAGCTATGCCCAGGGCAGCTCGGATGAGCCCTCGGAAGTATTCCTTGGCCACGAGCCGCTTTTGCAGGATGACGAGGCCCGCGCTGCGATCCGTGACCTGCTGGCGCTCATTGCCTACCAGCACCCCGTGCTCCTCGAAGTGGACGATTCCATGACGGCCGTGCGGGCCGTCGTCGATCCATTGCTGGAGCTGGGCAAGGCGAAGCTCCGCAGTGCGGACACCTTGGTGGTCAGCGAATAGCTGCTGTTCTCCCGCTGCCGTCCCAACTGACTCGCATTAGTTGTCGTTTTGAGCCCTCATAACGACAACAACTGCGTGGGCCCACGCCGCCAGGGTTCCCTGGCCGAGCTTGCGAGGCGAGGGTGGCGGTGGGGACGAGTTGGGCGGGACGCAGCGCTGCCCCACGTAGGCTTGTGCGCATGAGGTTTTGCAGCTAATGGGTCACGGCCATTCACACGGACACACAGAGCATTTCGAGCCCAGCCCGCAGGCGCTCGCGGCACGCAAGCGGGCCAACTGGCTCCTCGTAGCCGTGCTGGTTCCGATTGCCGTGCTCACGATCGTTGCCATGCTGCTCATGTGGCCCTCCGGGAGCAAGGAAGGCATCACGTTCGCGAGCCCCTACGCGGCCGCCCCCGGGGTGACGTTCGATACCGGCAAGATCCAAGCTGTCACCCAGGAAAGCTGCACGCAGGGGACCCAAGCTCCGGGTGCGAACGGTACGAACGGTGCGAACCAAAGCAGCGGGACACAGCCGCAGGGGTCCCAATGCACCTTCGCGTCCACGCAGCCGGATAACGGCGGCAGCCCTGTCAAAGTGGTCATCAACCCGGATGTCGCCAAGTCCCACGGCGTCAAAGTGGGGGACAGCATCCGCTACCTGAACCTCTCCGGGGTGCAGGGCGCGGCGGCAGGCAACGGCTCGCCGTCGTACGTTTTCCTGGATTTCGTGCGGACGGTTCCCATGGCCCTTCTGGCGATCCTGTATGCCGTGGTGGTCATTGCCGTCGCGCGTTGGCGCGGCTTCAGGGCGCTCCTTGGACTCGCCGGAGCCTACGTGGTGATGGTCAGCTTCATGCTTCCGGGATTGGTGGAAGGCAAGCCGCCGCTGCTCGTGGCGTTGGTTGGCTCCACGGCGATCATGATGGGCGTGCTCTATTTCGCCCACGGATTCTCGGCCAAGACCTCCACCGCGTTGCTGGGCACGATCTTCGGCCTCGGCATTACGGCGCTGCTGGCGGCCTGGGCCACGGATGCGGCTAACCTGACCGGCATCGCAAGCAGCGAAGGCGCCACACTGGTGAACATGTCGGGCAAGATCTCCCTCACCGGGATCATCCTTTGCGGGCTGATCATCTCCGGACTCGGAGTCCTCAACGACGTGACCATCACCCAGTCCGCGGCCGTGTGGGAACTCTACGAGCTGGCACCGGAGACCGGCGCGCGCAAGCTGTTCACCTCGGCCATGAGGATCGGCCGGGACCACATCGCCTCAACGGTCTACACGATCGCGTTTGCCTACGCCGGTGCCGCCCTCCCCATCCTGATCATTGTCATGCTGTACGACCGCCCGCTGGTCGATGCCCTCACCAGCGCCGAGTTGTCCGAAGAAGTCATCCGCACCCTGGTCGGGTCCATCGGCCTGGTGCTGGCGATCCCGGTGACCACGTTGATCGCCGTGATGGTGGTCAAAGCGACAGGTCCGAGGCGGCTGGCGGCCGCGGTCGCCCCGGATTCGGCACCAGGAGACGACGACGGGAAGGTCCGCGAGCTTGAAACCGCAGGGTCCGCCGATGCCTTCGAATCGTTCGATACCGGCGAGCTCGCCGCCGTCGTCATGACCAGGCGGGCACGCAGGGAAGCCGAGCGCCGCTAGCCCCCTGCGTCGAAACCGCGGGTGCGGGCCGAGCGCTGCGTTCCGGTCCGCAGCCACCGGGCGAAACCCATGTATTCACCGATAACAGGGTCCACATGACATTTGTCACCCCGCATTGGTGACACACGCCCGGGCACCGGACACGGATCCCGGCTTTGATGGGTAGTGAAGTGAACCAAAGCCAAGGAGAGCCATGACAACAGCGAGTGTGCCGGCCGTCCACGCCGCCGGACTGCACAAGAGCTTCGGGAAGGTCCACGCCGTCCGCGGCCTGGACCTCACCGTGCAGCCGGGGGAGGTGGTGGCGTTCCTCGGTCCCAACGGGGCGGGCAAGACCACCACGATCGATATGATCCTCGGATTGAGCGCCCCGGACCAGGGACGCGTTTCCATCTTCGGCCACACTCCCCGGGGAGCCATCGCCCGCGGCCAGGTGGCAGCCGTGATGCAGACCGGCGGCTTGCTGCGGGACATCAGCGTCCGCGAGACCGTGAAGCTCAATGCCGCCATGTTCGATTCCTCCCGCCCCGTGGACGAAGTCCTGGCGCGGGCGGGCATCCTGGAGATCGCCGACCGCAAGGTGGAAAAGTGCTCCGGCGGCCAGCAGCAACGGCTGCGCTTCGCCATGGCCCTCGTCTCCGATCCTGGATTGCTCATCCTGGACGAGCCCACCACCGGCATGGATGTCGCAGGGCGACGCGACTTCTGGACCGCCATCAGGACCGACGCCCAGCGCGGACGGACCGTCATCTTCGCCACCCACTACCTCGAAGAAGCCGATGCCTACGCGGACCGGATTGTCCTGGTCCGGCAGGGCAGCATCGTTGCGGACGGCACCGCCGCCCAGATCAAGAACCTTGCCTCGGGCCGCACCGTCAAGGCTTCGCTTCCGGCCACAGAGCGCGGGCTGCTCGCCGGGATGCCGCCCGTCGAAAGCATGGAGTACGACGGCGGCCGCCTCACCGTCCGCACGGGCGACTCGGACGCCGTCGTGCGGTACTTGCTCAACAACACGGGCGCACACGACGTCGAGGTGGCGGCCAACAACCTCGAGGAGGCGTTCGTAACCCTCACCGGAGACGATGCCGTGCCGGAATCCACGAGCATCACTTTCGAAGGAGACCTCGTATGAGCACGGCAGCAGTCGTCCAGGAACGGAAGCCGTCCGCCGGCGGGGTCAACCGCACGTTCCTCTGGATCGAGATCAAGCGGATGCTCCGGAACCGCCGGACCATCATGTTCACGGTATTCATGCCGGCCATCTTCTTCTTCATTTTCGGCTTGTCCAACAAGGACAAGCTCCTGCCCAACGGACACAGCTACGGCCAGTACATCCTCATCAGCCTCACGGTCTACGCCGCGATGACCGCTGCGACGGGCGCCGGCAGCCAAGTGGCGGTGGAACGTGCGCAAGGTTGGAGCCGCCAGCTGCGCCTCACGCCCCTCCTGCCCGGTGCATATGTCGCGGTGAAAGCCATGGCCGCGTTGACGCTGTCCCTCGTTGCCGTCGTGGCCCAATTCGTCATCGGTGCCTTGGCAGGTGTCACGATGGATGCGCAGACCTGGCGCACGGCGGGGTTGGTAGCTTGGCTGGGCTCCCTGGTCTTCGCGGCCCTCGGCCTGTTCGTCGGATACCTTATGCCGAGCCAGAACGTCATGCAGATCCTCGGCCCGGCCCTGGCGATCCTTGCCATGCTCGGTGGGCTGTTCATGCCGATCGAAATCATGGGGGAGACCTTCGGGAACATCGCCAAGTTCACGCCCGCATACGGGATCGGGCAGTTGGCCCGGAGTCCCATCACCGGCGAGTTCGATTGGGCGTGGATCGTCAACGTGCTCACCTGGCTCGCGATCTTCGTGGCCGGGGCTGCGATGGCGTTGCGCCGCGACACGAAACGTGTCTGAACCGGCCGCTAGGGTAGGCACCATGACCAGCAACGCCATGTTCCGCGGCCCCGGGCCACGAGGCTGGTTCATCGGCGCGGGACTTTCCATCCTGCTCTGGGCGTGGCCGACGTGGAACATCGTGTGGTCCGTGGACGAGCCGCTGGCCTGGAAAGCGGCGGCTTCGGCGTCCCTGATCGTGTTCTTCGCAGCCTACGTCTTCCTGCCGCACATCAGTTGGCGCCTGGGCGTCCGGGCGGGCATCGTGTCCGTCTGTGTCCTGCTGGCGCTGAACGGGCTGATGATCCTCATCATCGGAAGGGAGGCCTTGTGGACCTGGACGTTCCTCGCCTGCGCCATCGCGATGACGTCCCTTCCGCAGCGCGCCGATTTCTTCCTCATCGTCGCCTTGTCCCTCGCCTCTTTCTGCACCCAGCTGGTGACGGGCAACGGGGAGCAGGCCTTGCTCCAGGCCGGGATCATCTTGTCCCTCGGCCTCATGATGTCCGCCTTCGCGCGGCTGATCCGGCAGACCGCACGGCTCCGGGAAGCACAGACTGAACTGGCCGACGCCGCCGTGGCGCTGAACGCAGCCGGGTGGCCCGGGACATGCACGACATCCTGGGGCACTCCCTGACGGTGATTGCCGTGAAAGCCGAGCTGGCCGGGAGGATGCTGGACACCGTCCCCGGCGACTACCCTGCCCGGGACCGGGCGGCCGCCGAGATCTCCGCGGTCCAGGATTTGGCCCGCGGTGCGCTCGCCGACGTCCGGGCCACAGTGGCAGGGTACCGCGGAGTCAATGTCCTGGCCGAGCTCGCTGTTGCCCGGACGGCATTGGAATCCGCCGGGATCGACGCCGAATTGCCGGGAACCGTGGAGCAGGTTCCGGCGCGGCACCGGGAGCTTTTTGGCTGGGTCCTGCGCGAAGGCGTCACCAACGTTGTGCGGCACTCCGGTGCGGCGCGCTGCCGCGTCCGGTTGACGGCGTCGAGCGTTCTGGTGGAGGACGACGGCGTCGGCCCGGCCTCCGGGGGCCGCTCCGGGAACGGACTGGCCGGGATCCGCGAACGCGTGGTTGCCGCCGGGGGAACGGTCAGCGTTGGCCCGAGTGACCTGGGAGGGTTCAGATTGGCGGTGCAGGTATGAGCATCCGATTGGTGATCGCGGACGACCAGGCGCTCGTGCGCGGGGCACTGGCGGCTTTGCTGGGACTGGAGCAGGACATCGAGGTGGTCGCTGAACTGGGCGACGGGACAGGGGTGGCGGCCGCCGTCGTCGAGCACTCCGCCGATGTGGCGATGCTCGACGTCGAGATGCCGGGCCTGGACGGGATCAGCGCGGCTGCGGCCGTGCGGCGGGCCGCGCCGTCGTGCCGGGTCCTCATGGTGACCACGTTCGGTCGGCCCGGCTACCTCAAGCGTGCCATGCAGGCCGGTGCCTCCGGATTCGTCGTCAAGGACACGCCCGCGCGGCAATTGGCCGAAGCGGTGCGCCGCGTCCACCAGGGGCTCAGGGTGGTGGATCCCGTGCTCGCCGCTGAATCTTTGACCGCCGGGGACAGTCCGTTGACCGAACGCGAGGGGGAGGTGCTCAAGGCAGCGTCCGACGGCGGAACGGTGGCCGATATCGCGAAGTCGGCGATGCTTTCCGAAGGGACCGTGCGGAACTACCTCCCGCCTTGAGAACGTGGGTGCGGGCCGGGCGCTGCGTTCCGGGCCGTAGCTGTCGGCCCGCACCCACGTATTCGGCAAGCTCCAGTCTGAGACAATGGACCGGTGACTGTAGTAGCAACGCCCCCCTCGCCCAAGCTCGAACTGCCCCCGCTGCAGCTCGGCCCGATCACCGTAGACACCCCCGTGATCCTCGCGCCGATGGCCGGGATCACCAACTCGGCCTTCCGCCGCCTGTGCCGTGAATACGGCGGCGGTCTGTACGTTGCGGAGATGGTGACCTCCCGTGCGCTGGTGGAGCGCACGCCGGAATCGTTGCGCATCATCTCGCACGACGACGACGAAAAGGTCCGTTCCGTGCAGTTGTACGGCGTGGACCCGGTCACCGTGGGCCAGGCCGTACGCATGCTCGTCGAAGAAGACCGGGCGGACCACATCGACCTCAACTTCGGCTGTCCTGTGCCCAAGGTCACCCGGCGCGGCGGCGGATCGGCCCTTCCCTGGAAGATCGACCTTTTCACCTCGATCGTCCAGACCGCCGTCAAGGAAGCCTCCAAGGGCGATATCCCGCTGACCATCAAGATGCGCAAGGGCATTGACGAGGACCACCTCACATACCTTGACGCCGGCCGCATCGCCCGCGATTCCGGCGTTGCCGCCGTCGCGCTCCACGGCCGCACGGCCGCGCAGTTCTACTCCGGCCAGGCCGACTGGTCCGCCATCGCACGGCTGCGCGAAGCCCTCCCGGACATTCCCGTCCTCGGCAACGGCGATATCTGGTCCGCCGAAGACGCAGTACGCATGGTGCGCGAAACCGGGATCGACGGAGTTGTGGTGGGCCGCGGCTGCCAAGGCCGCCCGTGGCTCTTCGGTGACCTCCAGGCCGCGTTTGAAGGAAGCGATCAGCGCCACCGTCCGGGCCTGCGCGAGGTGGCCGACGGCGTCTACCGCCACGCCGAACTCATGATCGAAACATTCGGCAACGACGAGTACAAGGCGCTGCGCGAGATCCGCAAGCACATGGCCTGGTACTTCAAGGGCTATGTGGTGGGCGGGGAGCTGCGCGCCAAACTGGCCACCGTGCCGACCCTCGAGGTCCTCCGCGAACTCCTGGACCAACTGGACATGGACCTGCCGTACCCCGGCGTCGACTCGGAGGGTCCGCGCGGACGCGCAGGTTCCCCCAAGAAGCCGGCCTTGCCCAAGGACTGGCTGCTCAGCCGGCAGATGGATGCGGATCAGACGCGCGATATCGCCGCAGCCGAGCTCGACGTCTCAGGCGGCTAAAGCGCGGCATGGATCGCCGCGTGCACGCGCACGGCCGGAGTCGTGGAAAACTGGCTGCATAGGCACCGGCTGAACAGGCGCCGGTGCACGGCAAGCGGAGGAGGCAGATACCCATGGGAACTGAAGCGATGTCTGCAGCACGCCCGGCCGAAAACGCAACGGGCATTCCAGGCTACGTGGAGGCCGACTCGGAACGCTGGGTCCAGGAACCCCGGAAGAATACCTACCGCTCGGACTTCGAGAGGGACCGGGCAAGGGTGCTGCATTCCTCGGCCCTCCGGCGGCTCGGGGCCAAGACCCAGGTGGTGGCCCCGGACACCGACGACTTCGTCCGCACCCGCCTGACGCACAGCCTTGAAGTGGCCCAGGTGGGCCGCGAGTTGGGCCGGGCCCTCGGTTGCGATCCGGATGTCGTTGACACAGCATGCCTGAGCCACGATCTTGGCCACCCGCCTTTCGGCCACAACGGGGAATCCGCGCTCAACGAGGTAGCCCACGGAATCGGTGGCTTCGAAGGCAACGCCCAGACCCTGCGCCTCCTGACCCGCCTTGAACCCAAGGTCCTTGCCGCCGACGGCCGGCCCGCCGGACTGAACCTGACCCGCGCCAGCCTCGACGCCGCGTCCAAGTACCCATGGTCCGCCGTCGACGCCCCCGTCATCCACGGGCAGCGGAGCAGCAAATTCGGTGCCTATGAGGACGATCTGCCCGTGTTCGCGTGGCTTCGTGACGGCGCGCCAGGCAACCGCTCCTGCATAGAGGCCCAGGTGATGGACCTGGCCGACGATATCTCGTACTCGGTCCACGACGTCGAGGACGCCATCGTTGCCGGCCATTTCCAGCTGAAGTGGCTCGACAATCCGGATCACCGGGCCCGCGTGGTTGGGTACACCAAGCAGTGGTACCTGCCCCACAACGATCCCGCAGAAATCGATGCCGCCCTGGCCCGCCTCGAAGCCACGAGCGTGTGGGTCCGAGAGGCCGACGGCAGCCGCAAGTCGATGGCTGCGCTGAAGGACATGACGAGCCAGCTGATCGGCCGGTTCTGCCAGAGTGCCCTGGAGACCACGCGCGCCCGCTTCGGACCGGACCGCCTCACCCGCTACGGCGCCGAACTCATGGTCCCGGAGGAAACCGTCACGGAGATCGCCGCCATGAAGGGCCTTGCCACGACGTTCGTCATCTCCACCGACCACCGGCAGCCCGTCTATGAGCGCCAGCGCGAAGTCCTGCACGCCTTAGTGGGCGTGCTCAATGCGAGAGGGGACCGCCACCTGGAGCCGATGTTCGCTGCGGACTGGCGGGACGCCCCCGACGACGGCGCCCGGCTTCGCGTCGTCATCGACCAGGTTGCGTCGCTGACCGACGCTTCGGCGCTCGCGATGTACGAACGGCTGGTGGGCAGCCTGCCGTCGCTCTGGTAGGCCACCGTCGGGCTGTCGGCCCGCTCAAGGGCTGTCCTCACAGGGGCTGTCCGCGCGGAGCGACTAGGATGGTGACGTGGCTGGCCTGATCAAACGTGAAGATATCGACGAAGTACGCCAGCGCACCGATATCAAGGAAGTGGTGGACGGCTACGTCACACTCAAGGGCGCAGGTCTGGGCACCTTCAAAGGCCTCTGTCCCTTCCACGACGAGCGGTCGCCGTCGTTCACTGTCCGTCCCCAGGTAGGCCGGTACCATTGCTTCGGCTGCGGTGAAGACGGCGATGCCATCTCCTTCGTCCAGAAGATGGACCACAGCTCCTTCCACGAAGCCGTGGAAAAGCTTGCAGCCCGGATCGGCTATGAGCTGCGCTATGAAGACGGCGGCACCGGTCCCAACCGCGAGGAGGTCGGCAAACGCCAACGGCTGCTGGATGCCCACAAGATCGCAGACGAGTTCTTCCGCGCGCAACTGCTCACCGCAGGTGCCGCCGAGGGCCGCAATTTCCTCCACGGCCGCGGCTTCGACCGGACCGCCGCCGAACAGTTCGGCGTCGGCTACGCGCCGCAAGGTTGGGACTCGCTCCTGAAACACCTCCGCGGGCGAGGTTTCACGGACGCCGAGCTGAAGCTGACGGGAATGTTCTCCGCCGGGGGACCCGGAAACCAGCAGAGGATCTACGACCGCTTCCGGGGCAGGCTCATCTGGCCCATCCGGGACATCGCCGGCGACACCATCGGCTTCGGAGCCCGCAAGCTCTACGAGGACGACCAGGGCCCGAAATACCTGAACACTCCGGAGACCGTGCTCTACAAGAAGTCCCAGGTCCTCTACGGGATCGACCTCGCCAAACGGAACATCGCCAAGGACCGGCAGCTGGTGGTGGTGGAGGGGTACACGGACGTCATGGCCTGCCACCTTGCAGGAGTCGGTACCGCGGTGGCCACGTGCGGCACGGCTTTCGGTACCGACCACATCAAGATCGCCCGCCGCTTGCTGTCCGACGACGGCACCGGGGGAGAGGTCATCTTCACCTTCGACGGCGACGCCGCCGGGCAGAAGGCGGCACTCCGCGCCTTTGAGGAAGACCAGCGTTTCGTTGCGCAGACCTACGTGGCCGTGGAACCGAGCGGGGCCGATCCCTGCGATTTGCGCCAGCTCAAGGGGGACGCGGCTGTCCGGGACCTGATCGGCACCCGCCGGCCGCTCTTCGAATTCGCCATCAGGGCCTCCCTTAAACGCCACAACCTGGACACCGTGGAAGGCCGGGTCGCAGCCCTGCGGGAGTCGGCCCCCGTAGTGGCACAGATCCGTGATTCCGGCATCCGCCCGGCGTATGTCCGCGAGCTGGCGGGCTGGCTCGGCATGCCCATCGAGGAGGTCAGCCGGGCCGTGGGCCTGGCTGCCAAGCGGGCTGCTTCCGGCGCGGCGGGCACCCTAGGAACTGCGGGAACAGCAGGAGCCCCGGCAGCCGGGCAGGGCACGATGCCGGGCCAAGCCGGCCAGCCGGCGGGAGCACCGCCGTCGGCCGCTCCCATCGCCTTCATGCGCCCGGATCCCAGGGATCCCATCGCCGCCATGGAGCGGCAGGCCCTCGAAGTGGTCATCCAGAATCCTGCCGTCCTGGGAGGCGAAGCTGCGCTTAGCGGTGGGGCATGGGAACGTTTTGAGGCATGCCATTTCGTCACTCCGGCCTACTCCGCGGTACACACGGCCGTCCGGGCGGCGGGGCTCGCCCACGTGGAAGACCCCGTGGCCTGGGTGGAAGGGATCCGCCGGGAGGTTCCGGAACCGCTCCAAGGCCTGGTCTCCGAGCTTGCCGTCGTTCCGCTGCCGGCCAGCACGCCCGAAGCACTTCAACGCTACTGCCGCGACATCCTGGCCCGGCTTTTCGAACTACAGATCACCAGGGTCAAGGCTGACAAGATGGGCCAATTGCAGCGCCTGGATGCCTCTGCCCAGCCGGAGGAGTTCCAACGCCTCAACCGGGAACTCATGCAGCTGGAAATGCAGCGCCGCGCCCTCCGTATGGACAGCTGAAGCCTTACCCGGCGCCGATTTCGTTTCCCGGCAGCCCTTTGTTAGGCTTGTACACGCTTCATTCCTCCGTAGCTCAATTGGCAGAGCATTCGACTGTTAATCGAAGGGTTACTGGTTCAAGTCCAGTCGGAGGAGCGCTACTCAAAAATCCCCGTCCTCAGCAGAGGGCGGGGATTTTTGGCGTCTGGTGCGGAAACAGGGTTATAGGACAAAACGTGTGTAAATCCCGGGCGCGTCATGTCCCTCGCGAAATCGTCTTCGCTCCGATGTCGGATTCTGCTCAATCACCCGAATGGACAAATTTCGTCCCTGCGGAATCACGGGACCGGAATCTTCGGCGAAGAGAGTGATCCAGCAGAATCCGACGATGTCCAAGCAACGATTCAGTGGTTGGTGAGGGTGATGTCGTCGAGGTACATCCAGGTGTCGTCGGCGGGGCTGGAGCCGTCGAGGTGGACGTTGAACCAGAGGGTGATGGTCTGGCCTTTGTAGGCGGTGAGGTCGGCGGTGAGCTGGGTCCAGGTGCCGTTGTTGTTGCAGAGTTTGAACAGGCTGGCCAGGGTGGTGCCGGTGGTGGTGCGGGCTTGTGCTTCCATCCAGTCGTACGGGCAGGCGTTGCCGGTGCAGGGGTCTTCGGCGCTGTGGGGCTGGTACCAGAAGGACAGGGTGGTGGTTCCGGTGGCGGGGACGGTGATGGTCTGGGACAGGCTGCTGTCCCCGAGGGGCTCGGCTCCGGAGGCCAGGCCCAGGAGCGCGGAGCCGGTGCCGGTGTGGGCGGTGGTGGAGGCCACGGGTGCCTTGACGCCGCCGGTGGTCCAGGAGGCCAGCCCGGATTCGAAGCCGCCGTTGGTGATGGTCGTGGTGGTTGTCCCGGTGGGGGTGACCGGGGCGGAGGCGGCCGAGGCCGGTGAGGTGCCTACGGCGTTGGTGGCGGTGACGGTGAAGGTGTAGGCGGTGCCGTTAGTCAGCCCGGTGACGGTGGTGCTGGTGGCGGGCGGGTTTCCGGTGACGGTGACCGGGGCCAGGGTCGTGGCGCCGGTGTGCGGGGTGACGGCGTAGGAGGTGATCGGGGAGCCGCCGTTGGCCGGCGCGGTCCAGGACACGGTGGCGGAGGCGTTCCCGGCGGCCGCCGTCACGGCGGTGGGGGCGGCGGGGGCCGTGGGGGTTGTCTGGGTGTTGGTGAGGGTGACGTCGTCGAGGTACATCCAGGTGTCGTCGGCGGGGCTGGCGCCGTCGAGGTGGACGTTGAACCAGAGCACGATGCTCTGCCCGTTGTAGGCCGAGAGGTTCGCGCTGAGCTGGGTCCAGGTCCCGGAGTTGCTGCTGAGTTTGAACAGGCTCGCCAGGACCGTGCCGCTCGTGGTGCGGACTTGTGCCTCCATCCAGTCGTAGCGGCAGGTGGTGCCGGTGCAGGTGTCGTCCGCGGTGTGGGGCTGGTACCAGAAGGACAGGGTGGAGGTCCCGGTGGCGGGCATCGTGATGGTCTGGGACAGGCTACTGTCCCCGAGCGGCTCGGCCCCCGAGGCCAGGCCCAGGAGCGCGGAGCCGGTGCCGGTGTGTGCGGTGGTGGAGGCCACCGGTGCCCGGACGCCGCCGGTGGTCCAGGAGGCCAGTCCGGACTCGAACCCGCCGTTGGCGACGCCCGGAGCGGGCGCGGCCGGGGTGACCGGGGCCGAGGCGGGAGACGGCGCGGATGTTCCGACGGCGTTCGTCGCGGTCACGGTGAAGGTGTAGGCGGTTCCGTTGCTCAGCCCGGTCACGGTGGTGCTGGTCGCGGGCGGGTTACCGGAGACCGTGACCCGAGCCAGGGCGGTGCCGCCGGACGAGGGCGTCACCGCGTAGGAGGTGATCGGGGACCCGCCGTTCGCCGGCGCCGTCCAGGACACCACCGCCGAGGCGTTGCCCGCCGTCGCGCTCACGCCCGTGGGAGCGGCAGGCGCGGTCGGCGCGGCCGGGGTGACCGGTGCCGACGCGGGAGACGGCGCGGACGTTCCCACGGCGTTCGTGGCCGTCACGGTGAAGGTGTACGCGGTGCCGTTGGTGAGCCCGGTGATGGTCGTCGTTGTCGCGGGCGGGTTACCGGAGACCGTGACCGGAGCCAGGGTGGTGGAACCGGCATGGGGGGTCACGGCGTAGGAGGTGATCGGGGACCCCCCGTTGGCCGGCGCCGTCCACGACACCACCGCGGAAGCGTTGCCCGCCGTCGCGGTCACGCCAGCGGGTGCGGCAGGCGCGGTCGGCGCTGTTGGTGCATTGCCCAGGGCCTGGGCGACCGTTTGAACCGACGTGGTTCCGTTGGCCGTTCTCGCAGCCAGCCATGTGACAAAGGTCTTGAAGAGATTGGGATCGATGGTCAACGTGGGATCTGTTCCGACGGCGATGTGGTGGAAGGTCAGCTGGACCCAGCCCCCTCCCGGTTCCGCGTTGGTCACCAGGTCCTCGAGGTTCTGCAGCGTCCATGTGCTGTCCACTTCATCCGGCGCGGCTGTGTTGTATGGATTGGCCGGGGGGAGGGTTTCCGCGAAGGGGCAGCCCGAGCAACTCGCGGGCGAACGGATGTCCCCCAAATTGCGCGCACTGGCAAAACCGCAATTCTTCACGATCTGCTCGACGGAAGAGTTCTCGGCGGCGAAGGGGTAGGCGAAATCGGTGGCGTTGAACCCCCAGCTGGCAAGAGTGGTCCGGCCGCCGCAAACCTCATTGGTTGCTGCCGAAGTGGACAACGTGGTGAGGTCCGGGTGGGTGATGGTGTGGCCGCCGATCTCGTTTCCGTCCGCAGCGATGCTGTTCAGGTTGGCTCGGGTGAGCCATGACGGATTATCGATCCAGCTGGTGGTAATGAAGAAGGTGCCGTGCAATCCGAGCGACTTCAGTAACTGTTCGGCCGGGAGCTGATCGGCATTGCCGTCGTCGAAGGTCAGGCTGACGATGGTCTTCGGGAGCGCCGCGTGAGCAGGGACGTTGATGTAAACAAGGGAGAAGCCAATCAACAATACCGTTGACGCCAGAGTGCTCCAGCGCAACCACGCGCCATAAGCGCCCGGCTCCTTCCAGCTCCACGGTGAGTTCCGCGCGTTCCGCCTTTGGTGCCGCCACGGAAGTACGCTCAGGAGCCGCATGGGGTCCCCCTTTGTCTGAACAGAACGGGTTAGGTGCCCAGTCCGGATCTTAGGGGGTGGACAATTTGCGGCTTAAGAGTGGGTGGTACCTGTTCTTGGACCGGACTGTGCCGTAATTACATGGGCTCCCTGAGACGGGGGCTAGCAGGAGAAGATGGCCTTCCCTGCCGGGAAGGCCATCTTCTGGTTTCTCAATCCTTGGTCTCCGAATGCGGGCTATGTGGCGACGGTAGCCGCGGGGAGTGGCTCCGGGCTGCTGCGTCGCAGAACGGCTCCCAACGCCACACAGCAGCCCGCGGAAACTACCAGTGGAATCGCAAACAGGTAGAAAATGGTGACCGGCGGCATCCCGGCGTCGATCAGGTATCCCACCATGATCGGGGCGATGATCGAGATCAAGCGTCCAACTCCGATCATCCAGCCGAAGCCGGATGCACGGGCCCTGGCGGAATAAAGGGGCGGCACGACCGTGTAATAACCCGCGACGCCCGAGTTGGTGAGCATGCCAAGAAGCACGGCGACACCAAGTGCCACCCCAATGGTGCCGAAGGAACCGGCGAAAGCAAGGTAGGCGGCGGCGGAGAGCAGCAGGCAGATCGTGTTCAGCCTACGGCTCTTGACCCAGGTGGAGACGATGCCGAATCCGATGGACCCGACGATGCCGCCGGTACTGACCAGCACTCCCGCGGTGACGCCAACCTGATTGTCTCCCGTGGCGGCCGCCAGGATTTTGGGGGTCCAGGTGTTGGCGAAGTAGAAGGCCGCGATCAGGAAGGCGTATCCCAGCCACATCAACAGGGTCTGGGCCAGCATCTTGCGTCCGAACACTTCCTTGAACACGCTATCCGGGGCTTCACTTTGTGCGGCTTCCGGCAGTTCCGTCAGCGGTGTGCGGCCCATTTTGACCAGGATGCGGTTCATTTGAGGAAGGGAACCGGCTTGGCGCTTCTCCGCCAGGTATTCCAGGGACTCCGGCAAGGTGAACCAGCAGACGATTAACATGGCAACACTGATGGCGGCGCCGAAGGCAAAGGCGGCGCGCCAGCCGTATCCTGCGATAAGGAGGCCAGCGATGGCTCCGCCGATGGAGCCGCCGATCGGATAGCCGGCCGAGAAGATGCCCATGGCCAGGCCGCGGCGTTTGTCCGATGAGTACTCGGAGACGATAACGCTGAGGTTGGCGATCATTCCGCCGATGCCAAGACCTGTGAATACGCGGCACGCGATCAGCTGTGCGACGTCCACAGTGACGATCGACAGGATCATGCCTAGGGAAATGATTGCCAGGCACAGCAAGGTCAGCCTGCGCCGGCCGATCCTGTCTGCGAATGGCGTAAGAAAGACGGAGCCGATGGCCATTCCGAACAAGCCGGCGCTGAGCAAATAACCCAGCTGGATGGGCGGGACGTGCCATTCGGCGGAGAGCGCGGGCGCGGCGAAGGACATCACCAACACATCGAACCCGTCAATCATGATCAGGACCAGGCATACCGCCACGGCCATGATTTGGAACCGGCTCATCGGTGAGTTCCGGATCTCGCTCTTGATATCCATGCAAGGCCTCTCGGGAAAGTAAAACTATCTATATGAGTAGCTAGTTTGTGAGGCAAAGCACTATCTGTCAATAGAGATGTACGCCGGTATCCCTGGCGACTGATCAGAAGTTGTCGTCGAACGAGTCGATCAGTTTGATCCCGTTGCGCGCCCAGTCAATCTCCGTCTGGGCCTTGGCTACCAACCCCTCGTAGGTGAAGATTTTGTAGGCCGTGATGCGCCGGTGGTCCTGCTTGGGCATGGCGGCGAGCCGCTTGTTCAACATGGCGTTGGTGCCGGTCTGCAGCTCGTGGATTTTCTCCTCCCACTGCCCGCGGCACATCGTGTAGTAGGCGATATGGGCCAGCATCTGGGCGCGCGCCGCGGCGGGGTCGGCCCACTCCAGGTATGCGGCCTTCAGGTGCGCCGGATCGCGCTCACGGGAATACTCCAGCGGGCTGTTCATCCACTCCCGGAATGCGGCGGCTCCGGCTTCGGTTATCCGGTATTGCGTTTTCTTGCCGCGCGGACCCCATGGGATCTCTTCTCCTGCGAGGAGTCCGTCCTTCTCCATGCGACGCAGTTCAGGGTAGATCTGGGAATCCGGAGCATGCCAGACGTAGCCAACCGAGGAGCCGAACTGCTTGGAGAGTTCATAACCGGTCATTGGTTCCACTGAAAGCAGTGCCAACAGTGCATAGCGAAGGCTCAAGGCCGCTCCTTTTTCTTCTTCGACTCTTGCCAAATAACTATATAGATAGATAGTCTGTGATCCATTGCGCTAGCTACGGCCATAGATGGCTGCAGAGGCGCGCACTTAAGAATTCCACAGACTACCCCGGCGGTGTCATAGTCGACGCCGGTCCGGCGACTGGAAGGAAGAACCGTGGCAGAAGTCCGGACGCAGAGCTCCACCACCAACAAAGTCCTCAGCTACCCGCTCAACGTCTGGTACGTTGCCGCGTGGGACAAGGAGGTCGGCCGCAAGCCGATGTCCCGCACGGTGGCTGGCCGGCCCTTGGCGCTGTATCGCACGGAGGACGGCAAAGCGGTGGCCTTGGCTGATGCTTGCTGGCACCGCTTGGCTCCCTTATCGATGGGCAAGGCCGTCGGGAAGGACGGCATCCAATGTCCGTACCACGGCATCGTCTATAACTCGGCAGGGCGCTGCGTGTCGATGCCGGCGCAGGAGACCATCAACCCCAGCGCCACGGTTCCGTCCTTCCCCGTGGTGGAGCGGCATCGCTTTGTCTGGGTGTGGCTCGGCGACCCCACCAAGGCGGACCCCGCGCTGGTCCCGGACATGCATCAAATGGACTCGGACCAGTGGGCGGGTGATGGCGAAACCATCTACGCGCCGTGCAACTTCCAGCTGGTGCTGGACAACCTCATGGACCTCACGCACGAGGAATTCGTCCACGCCTCCTCGATCGGCCAGGAAGAGCTCAGTGAGTCGGACTTCACGGTAACGCACGACGACGGCACCGTGACGGTCGCCCGGTGGATGTTCAACATTGACGCGCCGCCGTTCTGGCTCAAGAACATCCGTGACAAGTTTCCCGGCTTCGAGGGAAAAGTGGACCGCTGGCAGATCATCACCTTCCGTTCGCCGTCGGTGATCAACATCGACGTCGGCGTTGCCAAAGCCGGCACGGGTGCGTTTGAAGGTGACCGCAGCCAAGGTGTCAACGGCTTCGTGATGAACGCGATTACGCCGGAGTCCGATACGTCCTGCCACTACTTCTGGGCGTTCATGCGCAACTACCGCCTGGACAGCCAGCTCATCACCACGCAGTTGCGCGACAGCGTGCACGGGGTGTTCGGGGAGGACGAGGCCATGCTCGCGGCGCAACAAGCGGCTATCGATGCAAACCCGGACTACGAGTTCTACAACCTGAACATCGACGCCGGCGGAATGTGGGTGCGCCGGCTGATCGAGCGCCAGCTCGAGTCCGAGGGCCGCCTGGTTCCGGTTGTGCAGTAATGGCAGCGACAAATATCGAGGTTTGGCAGCTGGGCACAGTTGTCGAGGTGCAAACGATCGCCACCGGCATCCGGCGGGTCGTGCTGGAACCGTCATTGCCGAGGAAGGCCGAACCGGGTTCGCATATCGACGTGATGGTAACGATCGACGGACACAAGGACCGGCGCTCCTATTCGATCGTCGAGTCCAGCGACGACGGCACCCGCTTAGTCATCAGCGTGCGGAAAGCGCCCCTGACCAGGGGCGGTTCCCTGTTCATCCACGGGCTGCGGGTGGGGGAGAAGCTGGAAATCACCCAGCCCCTGCAGAACTTCCCGCTCCGGATCGGCGCCCGGCGGTACATCCTCCTGGCCGGTGGCATCGGCATCACCGCGATCATCAACATGGCCCGCGTCCTGCGGAACCTCGCCTCGGACTACACCTTGGTGTACGCCGGACGCAGCCGTGCGGCCATGGCCTACCTGGACGAATTACGGCAGCTTCACGGCGGGAACCTGGTGGTGCACATCGATGACGAAGGCACACCCCTGGACGTGAATGAGCTCGTAGCTTCGGCCACCGAGGACACGGAACTGTACATGTGCGGTCCTATCCGGCTTATGGACGCGGTACGCCGGACCTGGATGGAACGTGAGCTGAGCTACCCGAACCTCCGCTTTGAGACGTTTGGCAACAGTGGTTGGTACGACCCCGAGGAATTCATCGTCAGGGTCCCGGGGCTCGGGTTGGAGGTTCCGGTGGGTCCGGGCCGCTCGATGTTGGAGGCCCTCGAGGACGCTGGTGCCGACATGATGTTCGATTGCCGCAAAGGCGAGTGCGGGCTCTGCGAGGTCAAGATCCTCGCGCTAGAGGGCGCCGTCGACCATCGCGACGTCTTCTACAGCGCCCGGCAGAAGAAAGCCACGGAGAAAATGGCGTGCTGCGTCTCCCGGGCCGTCACCTCGAAGACCGGACTGGCGGCCGAAGCCTCAGCTACCGGTCCCGCGGTGGTCACCATCGAGGTTTCCTGACGCGACTGTCCCCGGAGAAAAAATGCACAGCCCGCCCCTTATCCAAACGGCGCGTAGTTGCCTTCCGAGACAAGGTCGAGACCGCTGGCCGTCCGCATCATGGGGCCATGGCCCGGCAGGATGACGTCGGCGTTCAGCTGCCGCAACAGCTCGATGCTTGCCGGTACCTCTGCCGGCCTGTGGTGGAAGACCGCCGGCAGAAGCTGCGGTCCGCGTACCGGGCTGACCGGGTGCCCTGTAACGAGCGCGTCGCCGGTGACGAGTGCGTTGGCAGCCGGGATCAGGAACGAGGTGTGGCCTGAGGTGTGACCGAAGGATTCGATCATCCGGGGACTTCCAGGGAACATGTCCAAGGTTCCCTGGTTCATCGCGGCAACACCGGCCAGCGCGACGTCGGACAAGCCCCCGGCCCGAACGGCATGCGCCGCCCAGGCGCCGATCCTCGGCCGGAGCACCCGCAAGCCGAGGTCCTTCACGGTTACCTGTTCAAGGACTTCGCGCCTGACGTTGGGCAGCTCGGCTTGGCTGGCGAAAACCGGAATGCCCATGGCGGAAATCCTTGGCGCATTGCCGATGTGGTCGGAATGACCGTGGGTCAACAGCACCGCGGCGGCATTCTCCAGGACGAGGCCCAAGTAATTCACGCTCGCATTAAGGAGCGGCCAGTTTCCCGGGTATCCCGTATCGATGAGGGTGAATTCTTTTCCACGGCGGAGGACAGTCCAATTGACGGCTGGTCCTTCGACGAAATAAACGTCCTCGGCAACCTCGTGCACGTTGTCCTTCGCGGACCAATGACTGGACATGCTTCCTTCCGTTCGGGGCACCGGATTATCGTATCGGCACGAGCCGGCATGAGCCCTTTCGTGAACCCGCATGCCCACGGAATAATCGTCACCATGACTCTCGCTTCGCTCGCTGCCTTCGCCGGGCTCTGCCTCATTCTGTCCTTGACGCCCGGGCCGGACACGTTCCTGGTGCTGCGCATCGCATTGAACCGGCCCAGCGCCGGCATCGCGGCCGCAGCCGGCTCGGCGGTTGCCGCCATAGCATGGGCGGCAATGGTCGGCGTCGGGCTGGCAGCGATCCTGGAGCAGTCCGCGGAAGTGTTCCGCTGGCTCAAGATCGCAGGTGGCCTCTACCTGCTTTACCTCGGCATTTCCTCGTTCATGAAGACGCGGAAGGCCGCACAGGCCGGTGCGGAAGGCAGCAACGAAGGTGGTGCGCTTCGTTACACCAAGCTCGGTGGCCTCGGCGCGGGCGCACTGTCGACATTGCTCAATCCAAAGGTGGGCTTGTTCTACTTGGCGATCGTCCCGCAGTTCATCCCTCAGGGCGGGGACACCATGGGTACGGCAATGATCCTGGGCTTGGTGGAGGCGGTCATCGCGTTCACGTACCTGGCCGTCGTCGCGCTCGTCGCTTACAAGGCGATGCGGTGGCTGCGGCGCCCGAAGGTGAGTACCGCCGTCGAACGCGTCAGCAGCGGCATCATCGCTGCCCTCGGTGCCGGCGTCGTTGCCTCCGGCGCGAGCAGCTAGCGCCCGCAGCCGGCCTCGATTTCGCTTGCGGTAAAACCTTTGCTAAAGTCATAACCGCTTCATTCCTCCGTAGCTCAATTGGCAGAGCATTCGACTGTTAATCGAAGGGTTACTGGTTCAAGTCCAGTCGGAGGAGCGCATCAAGCCCCGCACCGATTCAATCGGTGCGGGGCTTTCTTTTTCGCTAAATTCACTATGCACATTCGTAAATCACACGAAGTCCATTTCCACTTGCAGGAACCTCGCTGCCTCGGCCACAGCGGACTGGAAGGCGTCATCTTCGGTGGGCGGCGTCCTCGGCTCCCGCGGGTGCCATTCGTGGGCGGCGGAGTGGACGCGGGTGAACCCGCCGCCAGGGGGAGCGTAGAAGATTCCGAAGCGTTGGACGGGCCACTCCGGAGAGGTCTCCGGAGCCACGAGCAGCGCCGCGCCATTGGTCGGATTGAACCATTGCGCAATCGGACGGCGGCGGTCCTCCGTAAAGAGCCCGGCCGCATAAAGGGCCGCGGATTGCGGGCTTGTCACCGTGCACAGACGATCCCACCACAGCGGGAGGATGCCATCATCCCTGCGCTGCCATGGGGCCGGAATAGGCTGTAGTTCCTGCCAACGGGGCACATCTCAACTTTATCGCCGGGCCATGACCGGCAACAGGCCCCGACGCAACGGAAGGTACGCTTAGTCCCGTTTCCATGGTCCGGGATTGATCCGGTAGAGGATTGCGGAACCGACGACGGCGCCCAGCGGCGCTCCGAACACAGGGTTTCCGATCCCGCGGCCCAGCAAGAAGCCGACGACGGCGCCGAGCATGGCTCCGAGGAAGAGGCCCCTTCCGTTGCGGTGCGGTTTGCGGGTCATGGCTTGAGCCTACTGCTCCCCGCGGACGTCCGAACCCAGCGCATCAGTGGATGGAGGGGACGGACCGGGGCCGCACGACGAGCCAGAGGGCCGACACGGCTCCTGTGAGGCACAGGGCCTGGACTGTCCCCATGGGAACTGCCGAGCCGACGCCCAGCCAGCCAACCACGGGCGGGATGATGCCGGCCATCAGGAAGTTCGAGGCACCCAGCAGGGAAGCCGCGGTTCCGGCTTGCGCGCCATGATTGGCCAGGGCGGTCACCTGGACGCAGGGGAACATGAAGCCGGTAGCAAGGATGTAGAACCACAGCGGGACCATGACGCCCCACAGGCCGAAGCCGAGCAGGTCGAACACCACGATCAAAAGGGCCATCAGCAGCATCCAGGCAGTGGCGAACGCCATGATCCATTGGGGTGCCACCCGCCTGATGACCCTGGAGCTGATTTGGACGCCGGCGACGATGCCCAGTGAATTGACACCGAACAGCAGGCCGTACTCCTGCGGGGAGAAGTTGTAGACCTGTTGGAACAGGAACGTGGACGCGGAAAGGTAGGCAAACAATCCGCCGAAGTTGAACCCGCCGACCAGCAGCATCCCGACGAAAATCCGGTCGGCGAACACGGCCTTGTAGCGTTGGCCCGCCGTCGACGTCCTCTGCCGGCGGAGCTCGGCAGGATACGTTTCCCGGATGAGGAACACCGCAGCAATGATCACGAGGATTCCGTAGCTTGCCAGGAAGTAGAAGATCCCGGGCCATGGCATCACCAACAGCAATTGTGAACCGATGATTGGAGCAAGAATGGGCGCCAGGCCATTCACCAGCGACATGCGGGAGAACATCCGCACCATGGCGTAGCCCGCGAAGAGGTCCCGGACCATCGCCATGGCCACCACGCCACCGCCGGCTGCGCCGACGCCCATGAGGACGCGGAACAAGGCGAGTGTGCTGATGTCCGAGGACAGTGCTGCGCCGAGGGAGGAACCAATGTGCAGGGCCGTCGCCAGAATCAAGGGCATGCGGCGCCCGAACTTGTCGCTGAACGGACCCACCACCAATTGGCCAATGGCGAAGCCCACCGTTGTGCCGGTCAGGGTGAGTTGGATCGCAGCCGCCGACACGTCGAAATGATGCTCCAGTGCGGGAAACGCCGGCAGATAGAGATCCACGGTAAATGGACCCAAGGCGGTCAATGCGCCAAGTAGCAGGATATAGAGGAGTTTTTCGCGTCTGCTGAGGGAATCGCCCGGTACGGGGGGAGTGTTCACGGTGATCAATCCTATGTGCGACAGATCATATTTATCAGCGATGGCTGGGCGCGCCGCTGGACCGTCCCGGAAGTTGAGGCTGAAGCTGAATGGTAGTTTTGTGGACAGATGCGCGTGGGCGGTGGTAATCGTCTCCGTGCCGGAGCCGGGTAGGAGCAAGATGGAAGCAGTGAGGCGGAACCTATGAGTGGACGTCATAGCGGCCGGGTTGGCCAACGCCCGGGCATTTCGGCGTTGCCGAACACCCTGAAACTTGCGGCCCGGCTAGCGCCGCGGCAGCTCAACGACGAAATCAGCCTGGCCAAGCTTGAACTTAAGGGCAAAGGCAAACAGTTGGGCATTGCCGGCGCTTTCGTTGGCGTCTCGCTGATCTTTGTCTCTTTGCTCGTTATCGCCCTGGTTGTGGCGGCCATCCTGGGCCTGGCCACGGTCATGCCCCCGTGGCTGGCTGCGCTTGTGGTTGCGGCTGCGTTCCTTTTGATCATCCTCATCGGGGCCCTGATCGCTTTCCGCGCGTTCAAGGGGGCCATGCCGCTCGTGCCTGAGAAGACCATCCGCGGCCTCAAGCACGATCTCGGCATCGTCAAGGAGGGCACTTCCTTCGACGCCAGCATCCTCGATCCTTCTTCGGAGGCCTTCAAGGCTGCGGAGGCCGCGAAAGCCGCCGCGGCTGAGCAAGCCAAAGCCGAAAAAGCCGCCAAGGCAGAAGCACAAAAAGCCGGGCAACCCCCCGCCCCAAGCGAAGCTGAACTGCTCCGACGTCTGGAGCAGCGCCGCGAGCACCTCGCCGACGTTCGCGACCAGCTCGGCGTCGAGCTCGACGTCAAGACCCAGGGAAAGGTCCTGCGCGACGTTGCCGGGCAAAAGCTCGACGACGGACGCCGGTTCGCTGCCGACAAACTCGCAGATTTCAGTGAAAAGGTTCCGGCCGGGCTGCCGGAGCGGCTCGCCGCGCGCTGGAAAGAACTATTTCTCTTTGCCGCTTCCGCCACGGTGGCCGCAGTAGGACTGCGGAAGCTGTTGAAGAAGTAATCGGGACGGCAAGCAGCAGCGTCTGCTGCGGACTACGGAAAGGGGGACAGGTGAAGTTCATCGGTGCAGGCGCACGCCCGGGCCAGCCACAGACCGACCACGATCTCATCTTCACCGTCCCGAATTTCCTGACTGTGTTGCGCTTCATGGGCGTCCCGCTGTTCGTGTGGCTGGTGCTGTGGCAAAAGGAATACGGTTTCGCGGTGCTGGTTCTCGCCATCATGGGCGGGACCGACTGGGTGGACGGCTACGTCGCGCGGCGTTTCAACCAAACCTCCAAACTGGGCCGTATCCTCGATCCCGTCGCAGACCGCCTGGCACTCATCACGGTCGCTGTCACGCTCGTCATCGCCGGGGTGGTGGACTGGTGGTACCTGGCCGCCTTGGTGGTGCCCGACGTCGTCCTTGCCACAGCGTCGTTTTTCTATTTCCATAGCCACCCCGACCTCCCGGTGAGCCGGATCGGCAAGATCCGGACGGCGTTCCTGCTCCTCGGCACGCCTCTCCTGGTCCTCTCCAAGCTCGCGATTCCCTACACCACTGCCTACTTCGCGATCGCGTGGGTCTGCCTGGGCTTGGGTCTGATAGGACACTGGGTAGCTGCGTACAACTATTTCTGGGCAATCCTCCGTAAGGGCCGGGAACTCAGAGCCAACGACGGCGGTCCCCGCTGATGGTCTGGTTGGCGGTCCTTCTTGCGGTGCTTGGTGCGTTCTGCCTTGCCATTGGCGCCCAGCGCCAGGGCAGCGCGGTCAAAGCGGACACCGGGGGCCTTGCCCTGAGTTCCCACGGTTTCCTGAGGCTGCTCCGTAATCCGCGGTGGATGTTCGGCCTGCTGTTGCTTGCCTTGGGCATGGGCATGAACGCCATTGCCTTGGTGTCGGCACCCTTGACCGTGGTGCAGCCCATCGGGGCCATCGCCTTGGTCATCACCACGGTGGTCAACGCCAAGGACCAGGGACTCAGTATCAACCGCGGCACGGTGGTGGCGATCTCTGCTTGCGTGACCGGTTCGGCGATGTTCGTCCTGCTGGCCGTCAACGCCACCCAGGAGAACCACCACGTCAGCGGCGAGGACGAAATAACCATCGTTCTCCTGCTGGCACTCGCCGTCGGGCTTTTTGGAACACTGGCTGCCATGTTCCGGCATCGCATGAGCGCTTTTGTCTACATCCTGGGCGCCGGAGTGTTGTTCGGGTTCGTTGCTGTCCTGACGCGCATCATCGGCCGGCACCTGCTGGACCCCAACGGGCACTTCCTGCTCAACGTGCAGTGGTACACCGTGGTCGCCATTGCCGCTGCCGGCGGGCTCGGCTCGTGGTTCGTGCAGAGCGCCTATTCAGGCGGGCCGCCGGATCTGGTGATCGCAGGGTTGACTGTGATCGACCCCATTGTCGGAATTGCCATCGGGATCGCAATTTTGGGTGAGCTTCGTCCCGATGTCCACGCCGTGCTGGCAATCGCCATGGCTGTGGCCGCTTCCCTTGCTATCGTTGGGGTTATTGCCCTGAGCCGGCACCATCCCGAGGTCACCAAGAGAAAGCGTGACGCGAAGGCGGCAGCAAGCCGGAAGGCCTAGGGCAGAGTTCGACAACCGTGCCCCGCACACCCGCGGCAGGCGACCGGCGAAGACACCGCAGGCCAAACGTTTTGCGATGTTCGCACCGTGACCATCAGGAGTTCTCCACGTGACCGTTCCCGAAACCAACAAACCCCTCACCATCCTGATCGCGGCGGAGACTTACCGCCCGCAAGTCAACGGTGCTGCTCAGTTCGGGTACCGGCTTGCCAAAGGCATGAAGGCACGGGGCCATGATGTCCACGTGCTGGCCTGTCGGGCGGACAACGGCAAGAGCTTCACCGAGTTCGGGGATGAAGGCACCGTGCACCGCTTGAAGTCCCACGGAGTCTTTACGCACGAGTACTTTCGCATCTGCTACCCCTGGGAAATCAAGAACGACATCCGACTGCTCTTCGACAAGGTGCAGCCCGATGTCGTTCACATCCAAAGCCACTACATGATCGGCGAACACGTTCTCTACGAGGCGAAGAAGCGGGGCATCCGGGTCATAGCCACCAACCACTTCATGCCCGAAAACCTGAACCCGTTCCTGCCGTTCCCGCAGTGGTTCAAAGACATCATCGGCCGGGTCTCGTGGAAAGACATGGGCAAGGTCATGGGCCAGGCCGACGTCGTCACCACTCCCACGCCGCTTGCCGCGAAGGCCATGCACCAGCACGCTTTCCTTCGCAAGGTCCTGCCTCTGTCCAACGGTATTGACGCGGCCGCTTACGAACTGAAGCCGGGCGAAGAGATCGAGCCGCACGCCAACCCCACCGTTCTCTTTGTCGGCCGCCTTGCCGAAGAAAAGCATGTGGACGTCCTGATCGATGCTGTCGCCAAGACTCCCGCCGAACTCAATGTGCACCTTGAAATTATCGGAGGTGGCGAGGTCCGGGCGGCACTGGAAGCCCAAGCCAAGCGCCTGGGCCTGGGCGAGCGGGTCAGGTTCCTGGGCCTCGCGAGCGATGAGGACCTGAGGAAGGCGTACATTCGCGCTGACCTGTTCTGCATGCCCGGAACAGCCGAACTGCAGTCCCTCGTGACGCTCGAGGCGATGTCGGCGTCGACGCCGGTGCTTCTCGCCAATGCGATGGCCCTGCCGCACCTGGTGCGCGAAGGCGAGAACGGGCATCTGTTCACGCCTGGGGACAGCAACGAGCTGGCTGCCAGGATCACCGAGCTATTCCGTCTGCCGGCGGGTGAACTCGAAGCCATGGGCAAGGCAAGCCGCGCCATGGTGGAGCCGCACAGCATCGAAGGCACCCTGCAGACGTTCGAGGACCTCTACCGCGGGGCGGGCTATGAGGACAAGGTCATCTAGTCAGCTGGATCCGGCGCGGTCTCCCGGTTGGCGTCGCGAACCGAATTGTTTTGCTAGAGTGTTTTGGCTGGGAAGACGCTGACCAAAGCGGCCGCCCGGCCGACTCGGGGCTATAGCTCAGCTGGTTAGAGCGCGGGACTCATAATCCTAAGGTCCTCGGTTCAAGTCCGAGTAGCCCTACCCGAGAAGAGCCCCTGAGCTACGGAAACGTAGATCAGGGGCTCTTTCGTGGAAGGCGGACCCCTGCAAGTAGTCCAGTAGGTGGCTGGTGTGCCAGCCAAGTAGCAAGTCGAGTGTTCACATTCACTATGGATGCGGAGACAATATGACCAGCGCGCCCGGACTGGGAGGTGCGACTGTTCCAGGGGTGGTTGTGGGTAAGCATCATGAGTCTGGCCGGATAGTCCGCGTCGTACTTTCGCGACGCAGTTTCGTCACTGCCACCGTGATCATTGCCGCTGGCGCTGGACAGGGCGAACTTGGTAGGCGTATCACCGGTGGCGCCGCTCCCATAGCGCAGGCGACATCCCCCACAAGCTCGTCGTCGGGACCCGTGCTGGCTGCCGACAACGCCGCCGTGCCGTTCGAGCGCTCTGCCGTCCAGGCCCTGGGCAAGGACGGAACCGGGAACCTCAATGTCGCTTCGACTTCCCTTGAGCGGCCTCCCGCCGGCAAACTGTACGCCCCGCTTGAAGTGCTGGTTCGGAGCTCTCCGTTCGGGTTCAGGATCGACCCCTTCACCGGGCTGCCGGGGGAGTTCCACTGGGGCCAGGACTTCGCTGCGCCCTGCGGTACCCTCGTCTACGCGGCCGATGCCGGGGTGGTCCGGGCCGTGGGCTGGCACCCGTGGGGTGGCGGCAACCGCGTGGAAATCGACCACGGCAACGGCCTCGTCACCACGTACAACCATCTGCAAGGAATCGCTGTCGTCAACCGGCAACCGATACGGGTGGGTCAGGTCATCGCAAAAGTCGGAACCACAGGATCCTCCACAGGCTGCCATCTGCACTTCGAGACCCATCTCAACGGCGTCTACACCAACCCGATGAACTGGACGTTCCTGCCAACCAAGCAGGTGGATCCCCTCGGCGACATTCGAATGGTCAGCTACCAACCAGGTTCCGGAACCGCGCCCTCACCGGGGTCTGTCTGGTCCGTCCCTGGAGCCGTGCCCACTGACCCGGGGACCGCGCCGCCCACACAGACCGTCACGGGCGGCGTCCAGGAGGGCAAGGTCCCGGCCCAGCCGAGTACATCGCCTCCCGCGTCACCAAGCGCGACGCAGAGCCCCACGGGCGCGCCGACGCGAACGCGGACGGCCACCCCCACGGGCACGGCGTCACCGACGCCGACGCCGACGGGGACCGGGTCGGGTTCGCCGACGCCGACGCCGACGGGGACCGGGTCGGGTTCACCGACGCCGACGCCGACGCGGACGGGGGCGGGTTCGCCGACGCCGACGCCGACATTGACTCCGACCGGGGCGGGGTCGCCGACGCCGACATTGACTCCGACCGGCGCGGGTTCGCCGACGCCGACGCCGACGCGGACGGGTTCACCGACGCCGACGTTGACCCCATCGGGTTCGCCGACGCCGACGTCGACGCCGACGCCGTCGCCGACGCCCGGCAATACGAATGCCCCATCCTGAGGCTGGGTGCGGGTCAGCGCAACATAGCCGACCACTGCAGTGGCCTCAGGAGGGTGAGTTTTCCGCTTGGGCGCGGCGCGGCGTCGATGCCGCAGGCGCGGGCGCAGCGGGTGGGCAGCAGGAAGAAGTGCAGGAGAGTTCTTGCTCGCGGCGGCGCTCCCGTTCCGCGGCTACCTTGTTCTTTGCTTTTTTACGCACTTTGCTGGCGGGCATGGAGTGGTCTCCTTCTCGTCGTGGCTTGAGGCGGCAGGATTGGCTCCACTGATCGCCGGGGGCGGGGATCCATGGATTTGTTGACCAGGGGCTCGCCCGCTAGCCCGGACTGTGGAACCTCGGTCTACGGTATCTTCCGGAGGCCAAATCGGGGCCGGTCCGGCGACGCAGTGCTACCTCGGTGGGCCGGTTTCGTTGAACATTCGGGGCAACACCCGTCGGTTGTCCCGGTGCTGACCCTTGGTTCCACCTGATTGTCCGGTTGAGGTTCAACGCAACAGGCCTCTCCACGCCAGGCGTCGATGCCTTCGCGGGCAGCGGCCAGGGCGATGACCAGGGCGGCGCCTGCGTCGGCCCACCACCAGCCCAGGGCGCTGTTGAGCATCAGGCCGGCGAGGAGGACAGCGGAGAGATAGGTGCAGAGCAGGGTCTGTTTGGAGTCTGCTACCGCAGTCCGTGAACCGAGTTCGCGGCCGGTGCGGCGTTGCAGCCAGGATAGGACGGGCATGACGACGAGGCTCAGGGCCGCGATGGCGATGCCCGGTGCGGAGCGTTGCGCTTCGCCACCGCCTGCAAGGGAGCGGACCGAGTCCAAGGTGACGAACGCGGCCAGTGCGAAGAAGGAGAGCGCGATGATGCGCAGTGTCAGGTGCTCGCGTCGCTCCGGGTCCCTGGCGGAAAACTGCCACGACAAGGCAACGGCAGAGGCCACTTCTATCACTGAATCGAGTCCGAAGCCGATCAGTGCCGACGAATCCGCCATGCCACCGGCCCAGAGTGCCACGATGGCCTCGATGACGTTGTAGGTGATGGTCGCTGCTGCGAACAGGCGCACGCGGCGGCTCAGCACGGCGCGCCGGACGACGGAGGGCGAGGAAAGGCTGCCCGACGTCATGCCAGGCACTCGCCGTCAGGGGCGCAGCACGCCGGGTCCACGGCCAGCACCACTCCCAGCAAATCCGTGATCGCGCTGCCCAGCCGGGCGTCGGCGAGCTCATACCGGGTCCGCCGACCGTCAGGAACAGCCACCACCAGCCCACACCCGCGAAGGCACGTCAGATGGTTGGACATGCTTTGCCGCGATACCCCGAGGGAGTCTGCGAGATCGGACGGGTAGCCGGGTTCCGTAGCCAGAGCCAGAAGGATCCGAGCCCTGGTCGGGTCGGAGACGGCGTAGCCGAAGCGAGCCAGCACCGGGGCATGCGTGAGGGTTTCCATGGTTCAAAAGTACATCGATGGATGTATACACGCAACTATGTATTTCTCGGCATCTCAATCCCGGTGCCAACAGGACCTGAGTGATGCGCAATGCGAACGTCGCCCACGAGCGGGCAAAGTCCACAAGCCCGAAACGCCCTGCGTCATATTACGACCAGCTACCCGGCCCGCCGCCCCCTTCTCCGGGAGGGTGGTACAGTCCTTTTTGTTGAGAATCGTTCTCAACAATCACCAACAGGAAGGACGTCCCCAATGAAGGCCGTTACCGTTCAGGAAATCGCATCGAAGGCTCCGTTGAGCGCACCGCAGGGTCCGGGCACCAACGCTCTGGTTCACAACCCGTTCGCGTTTGAGGCTGTCGCCGCGGTTGCACCGTTGAGCGCACCGCAGGGCCCGGGCACCAACGCCCTGGTGCACAACCCGTTCGCGTTTGAGGCCGTGGCCGCGGTTGCACCGCTCAGCGCACCGCAGGGTCCGGGCACCAACGCCCTGGTGCACAACCCGTTCGCGTTCAGCGCGTAACACCTCAGCTCTGGCGGCGCGGAACCGAATCCGTTGGCCGCTGAACTGAAGCTCCAAGCCGCGCCCTCGTCACTGGACACGGGGGCACGAGCACCTGTCTCTTTCACGAAAGATTCCCATGTTTCGACTTGTCCCCGGACACCTCCTCTACCCTGTGGCCCCTGGCGACTGGCGCTGCGTCTCCCCGCAACTCGACTTCCTCCGCATCAGCGGACCGGAAGACGCTTTGCAGGCGGTGCATGCCAGCCTTGTCGGTTCCCGCCAGGAAGCAATGCCGCTCGACGGCGATGCCGCGACACTTCTCGGCATGCTCGTTGAGCGCGGGGCTGTGTACCGCGCAGAGGCAGAAGACCCGGTGGATGGTTCTGAGCATGAAGACGAAGTGAAGGATCTGCCCCAGACCGCCGGGAAGATCGGGATACTGGGCTCCGGCCCGGTTGCCGAAGCCCTTGTGCGGATGCTGGGCGATGGGTGCATCGTGATTCCGGGTCCCCTCGATGAGGGCGCGGCGAGCATCGTGTCTGTCCTGGTGGTGTGCTCCCTCCAGATGAAGGATGCCGAGTGGACCGCCATTGACGAGCTGTGCCAGCGCGCCGGGACTTCCTGGCACCGTGCATTCGTAGAAGGCGGCTCCCTCATTGTCGGTCCCTTCAGCGCCGGAGGCCGGACGGTGAGCTACCACGACTACCGCGCCCGCCGTCGAGCGGCAGCCGCGACCGTGGAGGAACTGGACCAGCTATGGAACTACCTGGACTCGAACGGGACCGGCTGGAACGTCTGGCCGGATGAGGGACTTTCGGCTGTTGCCGCGGGCCTCATCGCCCACGACCTCCTCTGTCATGCCAAGGGGCTGGACATCCCGGGCGGCCGTTGCGAGACGGAGATCGATCTTGGCGCGGGCACCATCACCCGCCATACCGTGTTGCCGTTGCCTTCAGGTATCGCGCAGTGAACGCGGTTCCGTGGGCGAACCAGAGGGTCCCGTCCGGCGATGATACAGCCCTCTTTGCCGACTGCCATGTGCCGCCCGAATCGGAATGGCCGGTAACCGCCGTAGTCACCCGCACGCCTTATGGCCGCTCGAAACATCTCGCGGAGGGCAGGGGGTGGCGCCGGCACGGCTACGCCTACGTTGTTGCCGATGTGCGCGGCCGATACGATTCCGACGGCGTGTGGGAACCCTACCGAAATGAGCGCTCCGACGGCGCAGCCCTTGTCGATTGGATCCAGGCACAGCCATGGAGCGACGGCCGCGTCGTCGCCTACGGCGGCTCCTACTCCGGATACACAGCCTGGGCCATGGCCGTTGAGCGCCCAAGGGCGGTCGCCGCCGTCGTGAGCCTGGGCCCGTCGATGTCGCTGGCCCGCACCAAGTTCTCACCCTCCGGAGTGCTTCGCCTGGCCGAACACG
The DNA here is from genome assembly GCF_040686575.1 of Arthrobacter sp. NPDC080073. Classification (NCBI taxonomy): domain Bacteria; kingdom Bacillati; phylum Actinomycetota; class Actinomycetes; order Micrococcales; family Micrococcaceae; genus Arthrobacter; species Arthrobacter sp. NPDC080073. Next base: position 187,742 of record NZ_JBFBKR010000001.1, on the reverse strand, counting down.
CTGCGTGGTGGGCCGAGCGAGGCGACGCCAGGACCAGCCGTGACGGATTCGCCGCACTCTTTTTCGCTGAAGAGCCTGAGGCTTTGGATAGCCTGCCTGTGGTGGATCTCGACGCCCGCCTGGGTACGGAGATGCCCAGTTGGCGGAACATTGTCCTGGCAGGCCCGGAAGCCGTGAACGGCGAGGAAATCCGGGACCATGAACTGGAGGCTCTGACGATGCCCACCCTCCATGTTGGCGGCTGGCATGACCTCCTGCTCCCGGAAACCCTCGACCATTGGCGGACGGTCGGCGAAGATGTCCCCGGATCCACGAAACATCTGCTGATCGGGCCCTGGCTTCACGATCTGCCGTTCTCGACCTCTCCACGCGTCGGAGACCGCGACTACGGTCCGGACGCGATCCGGCCCTGGGGCAAGGAGCTGGTCGAATGGATCGACGCCGCCTTGGCCGGGCGCCTTGCACGCAGGGCCGCCGAAGTGTTTGTCATGGGAGAGAACCGTTGGAGCATTGCAGAGTCCTGGCCGCGGTCAACACGGATACACAGCTGGACCGCCTCCGGTGCCACCCTCGTTGACCGCGAGGAGTACGACGCCGTTGCCGCCCCTGACGCCCGGTCGGCGGAAGAGCACACGGTCAGGTACTCGCCGTCGGACCCGTTTCCGTCCCACCCCGAAGGACGCGACCGCTCGGCTCTCGCGACGCGCCCCGACGTCGTGAGGTTCACCACCCAGGCGCTCACCGCACCGCTGCGGATCGACGGCCCCGGAAAGGTCCGATTCAGGACCCGCTTCGACACCGACGTCATTGACTGGGTGGCGAGGATCACCGAAATCACTGCGGCAGGAGAGATCTTCGAGCTCACCGCCGGCGAAACGACCATCAGCACGCCGGACCCGGCCGCTGTGGCCATCGTCCCGCTGCTCCCGGTCGCCGTCACGGTCCCGGCCGGTTCCCGACTGGGCTTGGAGCTGACGGGCAGCGACTTCCCGCGCCTGGCCCGCAACCTCGGACGCCCCGGCAGGGATCGCTACCTGGCGGCCTCCGGAGACCCCATTATCCAGAGCGTCGTGGTCTCTTCCGAGTACCCGCTCCTCCTGGAGCTCCCCATCATCGGCACCACCGAACCCACCGAAGGGCTGAGCACATGAACAGAGCATCGTTGGTCAACCCGAGGACGGGGCTCCTGACGTCCGTCGCCCGATCCGCGCAGGATCCCCGGATGCCCGCCGCCTGGGTCGGCTACGGCGCCACAGTCTCCCGACCCGACCGATTCGCCGGATGGCGTGCCGACGGCTTCGGCTTCGGCGCTTCCCTGGGCATCGAAGCCGCGGCTCGGGGCGCGGCGATAGGCGAAGCCGTGGAACGCTACTGCGGAAACGCCGTTCCTCAGGCACTGCGCCGCGCGAGCTGGAATGAACTCAAGAACGCCGGGGAAGACGCCCTCGATCCCCACACCCTGGCCCTCTATTCGCCCGAGCAGTACGCGCTGCCCGGGTTCCCGTTCGAACCATTCGGCCGGGACCTCACGGTGAACTGGGTCCAGGGCACCGATCTGGCGGAGCAATCACCTCTCTGGGTGCCGGCGTCGCTGGTCTACCTCGATTACATTCACGGTCCCCGCGTCACGGAGCCGAAACTGCACTCCCTGATGTACTCCGGTATCGCGGCCGGTACCTCCCGGGCCAGCGCCGAACGCGGGGCGCTCGAGGAACTTATGGAACGTGACGCCTGCACGATCTGGTGGGCCAGCGGCGCCTCCACGAAAGAACTGGACGACGACGGTTTGGTCACCGGGGCACTTGGCCGGCCCGGCGGTAGCAGCGAACTGAGGATCCGGCTCCTGGAGATCCCAAGTGACCTGCCGGCTCCCGTCATCGCCGCTTTCCTGGAAGATGGGTCACCGGAGGAGGGCGGCGTCGTGGCCTTCGGCAGTGCCTGCCGCTCCACCCCCGAAGCCGCCGCGACCAAGGCACTCGTCGAGGCCCTGGGACTGCTCCAGCTCACCCGGCAGCTGCTCGACCCAGCAGCGGAAGTGTGGCGCGCGGTCGAGGCGGGGCACATCGAAGACCACGTGTTCCTGCCGTACCGCCAGGACCGGTGCTACCTCGACGCCGTGGACCCGGACTACCGGACGCTCACCGACCTGCCGCCTGTCGCGCAACTCTACCTCGACCCCCGGATGAGCGGATCACCACTGGACCGGCTCCGGCCCACATTCTCGGCCCCGCTCGCCGGGATGCGCCAGGTCCCGGGGGAAGACCCAGCCGGGCACTACGTGCGCGCCCTTGCTGAACGCGGCATCCGGACCGTTTCGGTGGACGTAACCACCGACGACGTCCGCGACGCCGGATACACGGTGGTCCGGGTCATCGGTGCCGGCCTGGTGGGCAACGCGCCGCCGGCCTTCCCCCTTCGCGGCTCCCACCGCTACTACTCCGTCCCTGAGGAGCTGGGCTGGGACCGCAAGCCCAGTAACGCCGCCGAACTCATCTCCCATCCGATTCCCCTTGCCTAAGGTGACCATGAACAACCCACTGTCGCTCGTCAACGCCAGGACCGGAGTGGTGCGCAGCATCGAAGCACGTGCCATCCCGGCCCATTTTCCCGCGTCCTTCGCGCTCAGCCACGCGGTCCTCGCAGACAGCCGTGCGTTTTCGAAATGGCCCTCCGATGCCAGTGGCGCCGGGTACTCCTTCGCGAACCCCGAGGCTGTGTTGGGGGCAGCCATCGGGGAAGCCGTAGAGCGGTACTGCGGGAACCTCGTCCCGGCGGGACTCAAGCGCGCGAGCCGCCGGGACGTGCAGGCAAGCGGAGCGGCCGCGATCGGACTGCAGGAATTCTGCCTCTTCTCCCGGGAACAATACGCCCGCCCCGGCTTCCCGGTCCCGGCCCCCGATGCTGACACAGTCATCGACTGGGTCCCCGCGCAGGATCTCGTGGACGGAACAGACGTGTTGGTTCCGGCGAGCATGGTCTGGGTCGCCCATTCGCTCCTCGTCGAGCCCGTCCGCCACCCGGTGATCCAAGCCGGACTGGCCACTGGCCGGTCACTCGAGGAAGCCCGCTGGGGCGGGCTGTGCGAGGTGATCGAACGCGACGCGATGACCCTGTCCTGGACAGGCGGGCGCGGCGTACACGAACTCACCGTCCCGAAGTGGCTCGCGGACTTCTCGCGCGGACCGGAAGGGCGCCTGCGGACCCGCTGGCTGCTGTTCGCCACGGAATTCGGCGTCCCGGTCATCGGGGCCTTGGTGTTCGACGAAACCACTGGATACCTGACCCTGGGCATGGGCGCCGGAGGCGATCCGGTGGCCACGGCACAGAAAGCCTACGGCGAAGCATTGCAGCTGCAGCTTTTCGTCAGCGACTACGACGATCCGCATGGTCCATACATGGCCGCCGCGCAATCACCTTCAAGCCCGCTCAAACCCTGGCGCCAGGACCGGTCTTACTCCAAGGATTACGCCGCGGACCTCTCAGATGTGGTCGACTACGGCTGCCACCTGCAGCTGCACATAGACCCTGTCATCCAGCGACGTTTCCTGGATGAGCTGGAAACGAGCATCCGCGGGCGGCTAGCCCTCGATGAACTGTCCGACGAATGGACAGGGGAAGACCGGCTGGAGCGTCTGGTTTCCGCCCTTGCATCCCAGGGACACCGCGTCCTCTGCGTCGAGGCAACCACCGAGGACATCGCCCCCACAGGTCTGCGGGTGGTCCGGATGGTTGTGCCGGGCCTGTATTCGAATGCCCCGCATGCCCTGCCGTTCCTGGGTGGCACCCGGCTTCACCCGGTCATCCGCCGATCTGTCCCGCTGCCGCACTGACCACTCCTGGAAAGGACACCTATGCGCACCACCGCTCACCCGGGCACCCCGGGCAGGGTCCGCCTGACCGCAGCCGGTCCCGGTGCTCAAAGCACTCCACGCGCCACGCGGAGAATTTCCTTGCGCTTGGCCTCCGTCCTGCTGGTCATCCTGACACCGGTGGTCGTGGCCCTCGCAGTCGCCCTCGGTCCGGTGACCATCGCCCCTGGCGATGTCGTCTCGATCGTCCTCCACCACCTGTTCGGGGCTGCTCCGACGGCGGCGGCCGTCGACGACCACATCGTGTGGGAATTCCGTGTTCCGCGCGTGCTCCTTTCCCTTCTCGCCGGGGCCGCCCTGGCCGTCGCCGGCGCGGTGCTGCAGACCGTGATCCGCAACCCGCTGGCCGATCCCTATGTGCTGGGAATCGCCTCGGGGGCCTCTCTCGGTGCGGTCAGTGTCCTGGTCCTGGGCGCCACGGGTGCCGGGTTCCTTGCCTCCCTGGGCGTCTCGGGTGCCGCGTTCGCCGGGGCCGTCGTGACGCTCGCGATCGTGCTGGCCCTGGGCCGCCGTCACGGCCGGCTGGACCCGCCCCGGCTGATCCTCTCCGGCGTGGCCGTGACCTACCTGTTCCAGGCCGGCACAAGCTTCCTGCAGCTGACGGCTTCACCGGACAAACTTTCCACCGTGCTGTTCTGGCTCCTCGGTTCCGTGGCAGGGGCCAAATGGTCCGAGTTGGCGGTGCCCGCCGTCGCCGTGGTGCTGTGCCTGGGATGGTTGCTGGGCCAGGGCCGCAGGCTGAACGCCCTCATGATGGGGGACGATGTTGCGTCCGCCCTCGGGATCGACTTGGGCCGGTTCCGCACCGTCCTGCTGGTGATCTGCGCGCTGCTGACCGCGCTGGTCGTCGCGGTGGCCGGCGGCGTCGGCTTCGTCGGTCTCATCGCTCCGCACTTTGTCCGGCTGCTCAGCGGCTCCAACCACCTCCGCAGCCTTCCGCTGACCTCCCTTGTGGGCGGCTTGTTCCTGGTCGTCGCGGACCTGGCCGGCCGGACCGTGGCCGCACCGCTCGAACTGCCACTCTCCGTCATCACTGCCGCCGTAGGCGTCCCTGTGTTTCTGTTTGCCTTGCTGCGCCGCCGCCCGGGGGTGCCAGCATGAGAGTCACCTTCGATTCCCTGGGGGTGCGCCTGGCAGGCCGGAACCTGGTCGGTCCCGTCAGTTTCATCGCGGAAACCGGCGAGTTCGTTGCCCTTGTCGGCCCCAACGGGAGCGGCAAATCGACGATCCTCAAGACGCTCTACCGAGCGATGCAGGCCACGACAGGAACCGTCCGGCTAGGCCCCGATCTGCTCGCGGAGCTGAGCCCGCGGGCGGCGGCGCAGCGGCTCGCCGTCCTTGCGCAGGAACACGGCACCGACTTCGACTTCACGGTCCTGGACGTGGTCTCCGCCGGACTGACGCCGCGCAAGCGGATGTTCCAGACCGATACGCGCGAAGACCGGGACCTCATTGCCGCGACCCTTGCCAGAATCGGTATGGCGGAGCATGCACCGCGATCATTTTGCACGCTCTCCGGCGGCGAGAAACAACGGGTCCTGCTTGCGGCAGCCCTCGTCCAACAGCCACGAGTGCTCATCCTGGACGAACCTACCAACCACCTCGATATCGCCACCCAACTGGAGATCCTGGACTTGGTCGCCTCGCTGGGAATCACGGTGCTCGCTGCCTTGCACGACCTCAATCTGGCCGCAGCCTACTGCGACCGGGTCTACGTCATCAAAAACGGCCTCCTGGTCGACGGCGGCACTCCAGCCGAGGTCTTCCGCTCCGAACTGGTGGCTGAGGTCTTCGGGGTGGCCGTCAGTATCGGCGAGAACCCCGCGACCGGCCGACCCCATCTCTTCTTCAGTTCCAACCCCAACTGATCCACCCCAACAACGCGAAAGAGAATCATGTTAACAACCCCTGCCCCTGGCCGCCTCGGCGCGGCTGCCGTGTCCCTGGCTGTGCTGACGAGCCTCGCCCTGGGCGCATGCTCGGCCCCAGGCCCCGTTGCCGCGGCGGCCAAGGAAAGCTCCACGCCACAGCCGGTCAACGAAAAGAACTGTGGACGCCAGCTTCATTTCGACACCCCGCCCAAGCGCATCGTCTCCCTCTGGCCGGCCGTCACCGAAATGCTCATCGCGCTCGGGGTCAAGGACCGCGTCGTCGGCCAGGCCTTCACCGACCAGTCGCCGCCCCTGGCGGAGTACGCGGACGCCTACAAGTCCATTCCAGTGCTCGCGACGAACAGTGTCTCCCGCGAGCCACTCTTGAATTCGCGTCCGGAACTGATCGTCGCCGACGGCGAATACCACTTCAACGGAACCGAACTTCCCACCATCGATGACCTGAACAAGCTGGGAGTGCAGGTCTACATCATCAGCTCCTTCTGCAACGGGCAAACGACCACCGGGCACGTCGCCGACGCCGCGACCGATCTCGCCGCACTGGGCCGGATCACCGGGGCAGAAGGTACCGCGAAAACGCTCATCGACGCCCAGGCAACCGAACTCGACAAGGTTGCGAAGAAGACCGGCGGAGCCGAGCCTGTGCCGCTGGCACTGGTCCAGTTCTATGACAACGCTCTCTACGCCGACGCCCGCGGCATCTACTCGGACGTCGTCGAACGGGCAGGCGGGAAAAACATCTACGACAACGACCTTCCGGCCGGCCAGTATTACGCGCAGGTCGCCGTCGAAGACCTTGCCAAAAAGAACCCGGGCACCATCGTTTACCTGTACAACTCCGAGGAAGACAAGGCCGCCCAGCTCGCGGCGATCCGCGAGAAACTGCCCACCGTGGATGCGGTAAAGAACAACCGCCTCTACCCGCTGCCCTCCACGGACTTCATCGGCTCCCGCGCGGTGGACGGAGTGCGCGAGCTCAGCACACTGCTGCACCCCTGACATGACCAGGCTCCTGACCCGGCGGGCAACCGGTCCTTTCAAGTACTTCCTGCTCTCCCGCAGCGTGTCGTGGGCAGGCAACGCCGTGTCAGCGGTCGCGCTGCCGATCCTGATGTTCCAGGAAACCGGCAGCGCGGCCATGTCCGGGCTGCTGGCGGTGTGTGAAGCCGTGCCGTACCTGCTGTTCGGACTTCCCGTCGGCGCCCTGGTGGACCGCTGGGACCAGCGCCGGACCATGACCGTAACCAGCTGGCTGAGCGCCGCCGTGACGGCAACCATCCCGCTGGCCGCGGCCGCGGGGATCCTCGTCCCAATGCATCTGCTGGCCGTGGCGACGCTGCTCGCTGTGCTCTTCGTCTTCTTCGATGCCGCCAGTTTCGGCACGATCCCGGCGCTTGTCGGCCGGGACGGAATTGCCGGCGCCACGGCACGCATGCTGACAGTGAGCACCGTGATCGGCATCATCGGCCCCGCCGTCGGCGGTGTCCTGACCGCGGCCATCGGCGGCGCCTGGGTCCTGGCGATCGATTCCGCCAGCTACATTGCCGGCGCCCTGATCCTGGCGCGAATCCACTGGCACCAGCCTGAGCGCGAGGTCCGCCGGGGAATCGACCTGCGTGCCGAGATCGCAGAGGGGATCAGCTTCATCCGCCGCACCCCTGTCATCCGGGACCTGACCCTGGTCGGAATCGGCAATAGTTTCACCGGGGGCGCCGTCGCCGGGCTTGTCGTGGTCATGGCCGCGCAAGGGCTCGGACTCAACGCCGGAGATGGAACCATCGGCCTGCTCTTCGGCGGCGCCGCCGTCGGGAGTCTTGCCGCTGCCCGCCTACTGGAACCCGCGCAGACACGGTTGAGCATCGGCGCGATTACGCTCGGCGCCCTCGCCTTGAATGCGGCCTTCCTCGGTGCCTGGGCAGCCAGTAGCACCCTCGCCGCAGGAATCCTCGCACTTATGGGCTGGCAGGCAACGAACTCCCTGGTCTCCCTCAATGGAATCGTGGTCCGCCAGAGCCTGACTCCCGCTTCCCTTCAAGGCAGGGTCAACACTACGGCACGCATGATCGCCTGGGGTGGCCAGCCCTTCGGCGCAGGCATCGGAGGGCTCTGCGCCGAACTCTGGGGTGTCCGGCCCGCTCTTCTTATCGCGGGAACCGGGGCGCTGCTCTCGCTGGCAGCAGGCTCACTTTCGAGCCTGCCACGGGCAGGCACGCTAGGACATGTCCGCGCCGCCACGGACATCGGCTGATCAGCGCCGTCGTCTCCGCTGGTCACGACCTGCCCGGAATAATGGCCCCGGAAATGTTCCGGGGCCATTTCTCATTGGGAGGTCTCAGTGTTCGTCGTAATGGCCCTCATGCTCGGCGTGCCGGTGGCCGTCATGGACGTAGTCCATATGGTCCCCATGCTGGACAGCTTCATGCGTGCAGTCTGCTCCGCCGTGCTGGTGCTCGGCCGGAGTGTGCTCGGCCGGATCGTCATGTTCGTCGTAGTGGCCTTCGTGCTCGGCGTGCCGGTGGCCGTCGTGGATGTAGTCCACGTGGTCCCCATGCTGGACCGTGACGTGTTCGCAGTCCGCTCCGCCGTGCTGGTGCTCGACGGGTGTATGTTCAGCCTTGACTTCCTCGGTCATGTTGTCCTCCTTCGCATACGCCGGGCGTGGACCGGCGCTAGCGTTCCTGGCTGTGTGTGATGGCGTCTTGGATGACGTGGGCCACGTGATGGTCGGTCAGGGAGTAGATCGTCTCGCGCCCGGACCTGGATGCCGTGACCAGATTGATCCCCCGGAGCAACCGCAGATGCTGGGAGACCAAGGGCTGAGACAACTTCGTCGTCTCAGTCAGTGCGCTTACGGACGAGGGCTCATGCGCAAGCGCGGACAGGATGAGAAGCCGCGAGGTGGCCGACAGGGCCTTGAATAACTCTGCCGCCCCGGTAAGGGACTCCTCATCAGGATTCACATAAAGATATAAGCATGTACCTATATATCAGGTCAACAGTTTTCCACGCAGGGCTCGAGGAATCTCCGCCTACGTCCAAGCACCAAGCGACACTCTACTGGTGTCGGGAACCGGCGGTCGCGCACGCTCCCTGCCTGGTTTCGGGGTTGGAGGAATCCGGCGACGCCGGGATGCGTGAGCGGCGCGCGAGGATCCAGGATGCTGCTGCTGAGGTGGCGTATTCGAGCGACGCTGCGCTTGTGATGGTGAAGCTGGAGGGCAGGGTGGGCACCCAGTAGGCGAGGGCCAGCCCTGCCCAGACGGCGGCGACGGCAAGGGCGCCGGAAAGCCAGAAGGCGGTCCATGGTCTGTCAGTCAGTTTGCGGGCTGCCGCCGGGGGTGCGGCGAGTAGCCCGAAGACCAGGAGCGCGCCGACGAGCTGGCTGGCAGTAGCGGCAGTCGCGCCGAGGAGGGCCAGGAAAAAAGGGCCGAGGAACCGCACGGGGATCCCTCGGGCCGACGCCCCGGCGGGATCGAGGGAGGCGAAGAGCAGGGGCCTGGCGATGGCGAGCAGCACCAGGATCAGGCCTGCCGCTGTCCACGCCTCGGACTGGGCCGCGGCGGAACTGATGCCCAGGATCGAGCCGAAGAGGACCTTCACGTTCGCGGTGCTGTCGCTTGTGCTGCTCCGGGTGGTGTAGATCGAGAGGAAGAACACCCCGAGCCCGAGGATCCAGGCAAAGGTCGTTCCGATGACTACGTCATCGGATGCTCCGCGGCCGCCGAACAGGCCGAGGGCGAACCCGATCCCGATCGTCGCGGTGAACAGCCCGAGGCGTAGGTCCAGGCCTGCGGCGAGGGCGGCGAGGGCTCCGGTGTAGGCGACATGGGAGAGCGCGTCGCCTGCGAATACCTGTCCGCGGAGGACCACGAAATGCCCGACGAGCCCGGCTAGCAGGGCCACCGCGGTCCCGGCGATGAAGGCGTTCTGCATGAAGGGCTCGGAGAGTATCCACCCTCCGGTGCCGAAGGTCGCGATGCCGGTCATGCCCACACTCCCGAGTTGGGGATAGCCCGGCGGCGGCCCCGGTGCTCGCGGCCTGCCTGCCAGGCCGTGGCGGCGACGAAGGCGGCGAAGGCCAGGGAGGCAACCCAGAACCCGATGGGGTACGGCGAGAAGTATGCGATCGCTTCGCCGGCCCAGGTTGCGGCCAGGGCGATCACGACTGAGAGGACGATCCCCAAAACCGGCCTGGCGGTGAGCCGGGTTGCGGTGGCTGCAGGGGCGACGAGCAGGGAAAACACGAGGAGGCTTCCAGTGACTTGGCTGGTGCCGGCCGTAGCGACTCCCAGGAGGACGAGGAAGGCGGCCGAGACCGCTCGGACGGGGACCCCGCGGGACGCGGCGATCGCCGGGTCGATCGAGGAGAAAAGCAGTGGCCGGGCGATGCATGCCAGGACTGCGAGGCTCACCAGGCCGGCGACGGCGAGCAGGGCCACCTGGCCGGTGGTGACCCCGGTGATGGTTCCGAAGAGGAGGTTGTTCAGGCCGCTCAGGAAACCCTTGTAGAGGCTGACAAAGAGGAACCCGCAGGCCAAGGCGAAGGCCTGGACTGTGCCGATGGCTGCTGATTCCTCGCTGGCGCCTCCGAGCTCACCCCCGGCACGGCCGGTGGCGGGAAGCGCAGCGATGGCCAGCGCGCCGCCGATGCAGGCCACGAAGTATCCGAGCGCCGGGCTCAGGCCAAGCAGCGTCGCTCCTGCGGCTCCGGGGAATCCGATGACGGCCAGGGTGTGGCCGGCGAATGATTGCCGCCTCTGGACCATGAACCAGCCGATCGCACCGGCGGCGACTGCCACGATCGTGCCGGCCTGGAAGGCATTGACCATGAAGGGATATGCGAAGAGCTCCCCGAGGAAGCCTGCGGGATTCATGCGTGCACCTGAGGACCGTGGGGGTGTTCGGGAGGGGCGTCGGGCTGGCCGATGACAACAAGCCTGCCCGCCCGGTCGCGCAGGACGTCGACCGGTGTGCTGTACAGGGCAGTCAGGGCCTCGGGCGTGATCACTTGATCCGGGGGACCGGTAATGGCGCTGCCGTGCCCGAGGTAGATTACGTGGTCGAGGTAGGGAAGGATCGGGTTCACATCGTGGGCGACCATCAGCACCGTGACACCCTCGCTTCGGCACACGCCTTGGATGAGGGCGCTCACGGATCTCTGGTTGGTTACGTCCAGGGAGTCCAGTGGCTCGTCCAGGACCAGCAGCTTTGGGCGGCGCACGAGCGCTTGGGCGATGAGCAGGCGCTGCTGCTCGCCGCCGGAACACTGCCCGATCGGCCGGTTGGCATAGTCCTCGGCGCCGACGAGCCGGATGGTTTCCCGCACCCGCGCAGAGGCCGTGCGGCCCTTCCGGCCTAGCAGCCAGCCTGGCAGAGGGGTGCCCCAGCGTTCGCCGTCCAGGCCCAGGCGCACGATATCGGTCCCGCGGATGCGAACGGACGAGCCGAAGGCGTGCCGCTGGGGCAGGTAGCCGATCGTGGACCGGTCATGCCCTGGCTTCCGGCCGAAAACGGCGACGGTCCCGGAGCTGACGGGAACCAGGCCGAGGATGGTCTTCAGCAGAGTCGACTTCCCGGCACCGTTGGGTCCGAGGACGGCCACGAACTGGCCGGCGTCGACCGTGAAATCGACGCCGGCCCAGACGGTTCGGCCCCCGACCGCAGCGGCCGCGCTGCGGAAGCGGACCGCCGGTTCGTTTGTCATTTCCCGGTGGCCTGCGCTAGCGCCGTCTCGAGGGACTTCAGTTGCGTTGTCTGCCAGTCCTGGAAGGTGGCGCCCTTGGGGCTCAAGGTCTCGGTGACTGCGCTGACAGGGATGCCGGCGGCCTTGGCTGCGTCGACCTGCGCGGCGACGTCGGGGGTGGAGTTCTGGCTGTTGAACACGTAGACCTTCAATTGCTTGCCCGTGATCTGGGACTTGATCGTCGCCAGATCTGCCGGCGACGGGTCGGTCCCCTCGCTGATGGCCTTCAGGAAGCTCGGCGGTGTGATGAGGTTCAGCCCCAGCGCGGATGCCATCGGGGCAAAGATGCTCTCGCTCGCCCCGACCGGCGTTCCTGCGTACTTTGCCTTGATCTCGGCGATTGTGGCGTGGTAATCCGCCAGTGCCTTTGAATCGAAATCGGCCCGCTGGGCGTCGAAGTAGGCTGCGCTCGACGGATCGGCCTTCTTCAGTGCCGCAGTGATCGCATCCGCGACCTTGCCCACGCTCTCCGGTGCATACCACTGGTGCGGGTTGCCGTCGTCGGGGGTGCCGGTCACTGCCCCCACCTCCACCACCGACCGGTCCGCGGTCGGGTTCGCGGCTACGGCCTTTGCCGCCCAGCTGTCATAGCCGATCCCGTTCTCAACAAAGACCTTGGAGGCCGCAATGGTGCGCGCATCTGCGGGGGTGGGCTCGTAGGCGTGCGGGTCCGTGTCCGGGTTGTTGATGATCGAGGTCGCCTGCACGTGTGTGCCTCCAAGCTCCGAAAGGATGCTTCCCCACGCATCCGTGGTGGCCGCCACGGGGATCACCTGGCTTGATGTCGCTGAAGTTCCGGTGGCCGGGGACGAGGGGGATGCACCCGTGCCGCAGCCGGCAAGGGCGATCGCCGCGAGGGCGGCGACAAAAACAGCAGAGGGAAGTCGACGGGACATCAGGGATCCATTCTTCGTGGCGGGGCGGCCGATGTGTGCCTTACACTTCAAATAATTACATGAGAATGGTTATCATTGTCAATCGAATTGAACGGCCCTCCGGTTGGAGGACCGGAGCGCACGGAAGGGGGCGTCGCGGCCGTGAACAGACGAAAGACCCGCAAGCAGGAGGCCGTGCGAGTGGCGTTGGAGGGACAGGAAGGTTACCTGAGCGCCCAGGCGTTGCATCGGATCCTCGAGCAGCAAGGCACGCCGATGGGGCTGTCCACCGTCTACCGGAATCTCACCGGACTCTGCGAAGCAGGCATTGCCGACGTGCTCCGCAGCCCCGACGGCACCACCTTATACCACACCTGCCACTCTCCCCAGGGAATCCATCACCACCTGGTATGCCGCTCCTGTGGACGCACGGTCGAACTGGAACTGACGGAAGCCGACGCAGCCCTCCGCACCGCGGCCGCAGAACGGGGTTTCGTCCAGGCGGACCCCGCCTGGGATGTCTTCGGCCTCTGTGCAATCTGCAGCACACAGGACGCCCACCTGTAAGCCGGCCGATCGAAAACTAGTGTCTGGGACGGCGCTCAACGGCCGACGTCTTGCAGGCCTGCGTTGGCGACTGCGCTGAGGACCAGTCTCCAACACCGGAACCCACTTTCCGTTCTACACTGGGTAGAAATCATGGGTGATGATGGAGGAGGTTGGGCATGGGTGCTCGATATGGTGCCGGGCGCTTGCCGCGGGCGGTTGCGGGCTTCTTCCTGGCCACACTGGCAGCGGTTCTTGCCTTGGTGCCGGTGTCTCCGGCTTCGGCACATGACGTGCTTGAGGGTACTGAACCGGCGAACGGGTCGGTGGTCGCGACGGTTCCGTCGGTGGTGCGGTTAACGTTCAACAACACGCCGATCGCGCTCGGTTCCCAGATCCTGGTCAGGGACGCGAACGGGACGAACCAAGCCGACGGGCCGGTGTCGATCGTGGACAACGTTGTCTCGCAAGCCGTGAAGGCCGACTCTCCCGCCGGACGGTATACGGTGGTTTGGCGGATTGTGTCCTCGGATACGCATCCGATCGAGGGGACCTTCACCTTCACGGCGGGGCCGGGTGCCACCGCGGTGTCGGGGAGCCCAGCTGCGGTTCCCGAGCCTGCCGGGTCCACCGGCTTTCCCTTGCCGGTGGCTGTCATAGTGGCGGGTGTGCTGGCGGCCGGACTGGTCGCTGGAGGCTTTTTTGTGCGGCGCCGCCTCTCCGGTAATGACACAGGGAACCCGCCGGTGGACGAGTCCGGGGACGACGGGTAGGGCCCGCTGGCTTGTCATGATTGGTTCCGGTGCCGCCCTCGCACCGGCGAGACCGTAGAATTTTGGGGAATCCCGCACTGACTTGTGAACCCGGAAAGGACCGCCGATGACGACTCGTGCTTCTTTCCGGATCCTCCGCACCGCGGTGATCGGTTCCCTCATCCTGGGCCTGGCTGCGGGCGGGCACCTTGCCGGCGGCGGTCGCCTGCCCGAGCCTGCCATCCTGGCGGCGCTGTGCGCGTTGACGGTACTCCCGGTCGCGGTGCTCACGCGCTTCCGCTTGTCGATGCCGGTCCTTACCGCGCTGCTCGGCGCCGGGCAAGCCTGGCTTCACTGGGCCTTCCATGCCCTGTCGGACGGCGCTGCCCCGGGGACGCCGGTGCTGTCCGGCCACGCAGGACATGCGTCCGGGGCACTGGCCCCGGCTGCCTTCGGCGCTGCCGCTCCGGCCCCCGGGGCCGGGAACGAGTTGCAGATGTTCGCCGCCCACGCGGCGGCAACCCTGGCGACCGCGCTGGTGCTTGCCCGCGGCGAACAGGCGCTCTCGGCGCTGGCGGCCTGGCTGCGCCCCCTCGTGCAGTTGCCCGCTGCACCGGCTATGCAAACCCCGCGGCTTCCGGGACCGTCCTATGTGCCTGCCGTGCTTCGCGTGGATCGTCCGGGACTCCGCCTGCCGTCTCGGCGGGGCCCGCCGGTGCTGGTGTCCGCCGCCTAAGGCTCTCCCCTTTCACACACGGGCAGGGATAGGCGGCAGATCGCTGCCTTCACCGGTCCGGACCCACGTCCGCCCCGGCCCCTTACCGCTTTTCCTTTGTGAAAGGGCATCATTGCCATGAAGACCTCCTTCCGCCGTACCCTCAAGACCGCCTGTGCCGCCACCATGGCCGCCGGGCTGCTCGCCTTCGGCGTCTCCGCCGCCTCCGCGCACGTCCACGTCGACCCGGACGACCCGGCGGCCGGCGGCTCCACGCACCTGACCTTCAGTGTCCCCAACGAATCGCCCACGGCCAAGACCCACAAGCTCGAAGTCTCACTTCCCACCGATACCCCGTTCAACGCGGTGTCCGTGAAGCCCGTCGAGGGCTGGACGTCCGAGCTCGTGACGACCACGCTGCCCAAACCCGTTACAGTCGCCGGCACTACCGTGACCAAGGCGGTCACCTCCGTGGTGTGGACGGCCGACGCCGCGCACCAAATCGGGCAGAACGAATACCAGGCGTTCTCGATCTCAGTGGGCATCCTGCCCGACGCCGGCACCACCATCACCCTGCCGGCAACCCAGACCTACACGGACGGCACCGTGGTGAAGTGGGACGAGAAGACCGTCGACGGCCAGCCCGAGCCCGCACACCCGGCCCCCTCGTTCGTCACCACCGCGAACGACGCCGCCGCGATGGGGCCCATGTCATCGGCCTCGGCGACCCCGGCAGCGACCACAGCGGCTGCGGCACCCGCGGCGGCGAAAGCATCCGGCGACGGCGGATCCACGGCGGGCTGGTACGGCCTCGCCGCCGGCCTGATCGGCCTGGCCGCAGGAGTCACCGCGCTGGCCCGCACCCGCCAGGCCAAGAGCAACTAACCCGCCATCAGGCGCACCCGAAGCAACCCGTGCCGGACCACCGGCACGGGTCCCTTCGGGTTGTCTCCAAACATCTGGCCTACAGCCGCCCGCGGAAAGCGGGCCGGCACCCAGGCTTGCCCTGCCGCCTGCCGAAACTCGCGAAAGACCACACCATGACCCTTCTGACCAAGCCTCCCGCCGGGGCACAAAAAACGCCACCCCAAACCGGGCCGGATCTGCCCCGTCCGGACACGGATCGTGGCTGGTTCCGGGCCTTCCTGCTCCGGATCCACTTCTACGCAGGAATCCTTGCCGGGCCCTTCCTGCTCATCGCCGCCATCACCGGCGGCCTGTACGCCATGACCCCGCAACTCGAACCGGTCATCTACGCCCGGGAACTGCACGTCCCGTCCGTCACCCACCCCTTGCCCCTCGCCGCCCAGGTGAAGGCCGCCGTCGCACACGCCGGCGGTGCCGCGCCGGTGACCGTCCGCCCGGCCCCGGGACCGGAAGACACCACGAGGGTCCTTTTTGCGGACCCGCGCCTGGGCGATTCCCAGTACCGCACACTGTTCGTTGACCCCGGCACAGCCGAAATCCGCGGTGACCTGCCGACCTATGGCAGCAGCGGGGCGTTGCCCCTGCGGACCTGGATCGACAATCTCCACCGTTCCCTGGGCCTGGGCGAACCCGGGCGGGTCTACAGTGAACTCGCGGCCTCCTGGCTCTGGGTGATCGCCCTCGGAGGCCTGCTGCTGTGGATCGACAGGGTCCGGCGCCGCCGGGCCACTGCCAAGAAAGCAGGTGCGTCGAAGCCACGCCCGGCGTCCGGGCGTGCCCGGCTGCTCTGGTTGCACGGCACCACCGGCACCGTCCTGCTCCTGGCCTTCGTGTTCCTCTCGGCAACGGGCCTGACCTGGTCCGCGAACGCCGGAGCCAACATCGGCACCCTGCGCACCGCCCTGGGCTGGGCCACACCCACGGTCTCCACCGCATTGACAGGACCGGCGGCCGCACCCGCGGGGGAGCACGCCGGGCACGGCACCGGCGCCGCGCCGTCGGCCGCGCCTGTCATCGACCCGGCCCTCTATGACACTGTCGCCCGGATTGCCCGGGCCGACATCATCACCGCCCCGATGATCGATATCAAGCCCCCGGCGAAGCCCGGCACGGCCTGGACCGTGACCGAAGCAGGCAGGGAATGGCCCGGGACCGCCAGCGCCGTCGCGATCGATCCCTCCACGGGCACGATCACCAGCCGGGCCGACTTCAACGACTTCAGCCCCGCCGCCAAACTCACCCGATGGACCATCGCCGCGCACATGGGACTGCTCTTCGGGCTCCCGAACCAGCTTCTCCTGCTCGCCGTGGCCGTCGGTCTGGCTGCCATGGTGGTCTGGGGCTACGTCATGTGGTGGAAGCGCCGGCCCACCCGTGGCAGCGCCTGGGCCCTCGGGCGCCCCGCACCGCGCGGGGCGTTCCTGCGTGCACACTGGGCGGGCGTCCTCGCCGCGCTCACCGTGATGGTCGCCCTCGGGTTGCTCCTGCCGCTGCTGGGCTGGAGCCTGCTGGCCTTCATCATCCTCGACACCGCCATCGGCGCCATGAAGCGCCGCCACCGCCCCTCAGCCACACTGCGGGCCGGAGAAAGGGAAGCGCCCGAGGCCTCGCGCGTGCGATAGCCGCTGGGCACTGAAGCTTTGAAGCCCCGGACAGCAGCAGCTGTCCGGGGCTTCGTTCAAGGCCCGGTTCCCTGTCGGGTGGCCGGAGGATGGCCGGAAGGGAACCCTTGCCTCCAATTAGTAAGCATGCTTAGCTTAATGCACCCCTCGGATTCACTCACTCCGGAAGGAAGCGGGCCCAGATATCCTGGCCCCGCGCTCCGGGCCGTGCGACGCTGGGGGATAGACAACGACGGCTTTGGGTGCGTGCCAAGGCGCAGGGGGAGCCTGACCCACCATTCTATGGAGGGTAAGAAAATGCGGATAGGACTCGTTGCAGGACCGTGGATCCCAGTTCCCCCGGTGACCTACGGCGGCACTGAACGGGTAGTGGACACTCTGGCACGCGGATTTGCCAAGGCCGGGCACGAAGTGCTTTTGGCAGCGTCCTCGGACAGCCAGTGCCCAGTACCACGAGTGCCGCAGATGCAGACCTCGGACCCGGCGGAACTTGGTTTTACTATCTCCGAACTCAGCCACGTAGTCCGGGCCTACGACGGGCTCGGGGACGTGGACATCATCCATGACCACACACTGTCCGGCCCGCTGTACCGCTACGGACCACCCGGGGTGCCGGTAGTGACGACGATCCACGGCCCCCTCACGTCCTCGGCCAAGGACATCTACCGTGCGATCGGAAGAAGTACCTCCATCATCGCGATCTCGCGGGACCAGGCTTCCCAGGCATCCGGGGTGCCGGTCCGTCGCGTGATCCACCACGGCATTGATCTCTCGACCGTTCCCGTGGGTGCCGGCCAGGGCGGCTACGTCTGCTTCGTGGGGCGGATGTGCCCGGACAAAGGCGTCCTGGAAGCGATCAGGATCGCCCGTCAGGCGGGCGTCCCACTCCGGATTGCGGCCAAGGTGCGCGAACCTGAGGAGATCCTCTATTTCGAGGAGGTGATCAAGCCGATCCTCGGTCCAAACGAGGACTTCACGGGCGAAGTGGACGATGCCGAGAAATACCGTCTCATGGGCGAAGCAATCGCGTTCCTCAATCCCATTCAGTGGTCTGAACCCTTCGGCCTGGTCATGATTGAAGCACTCGCCACCGGCACGCCGGTTTTGGGGACGCCCCTGGGAGCCGCGCCGGAAATCGTTTCACATGGAATAACGGGTTACCTCGCTGCCACTAACAATCTCGCAGCCTTGATCCCGGCGGCCGCGGGCCTGAGCCGGGAGCAGTGCCGGGCACGGGCGGAGCAGCAATTCAGCGCCGAGCGTATGGTGGCCGACCACCTCCGCCTGTTCGCCGACCTTATCGAAGAGCAAGGGGCGGCCGGGGTACCGGATTCGGTCGCGTTGAACCAAAATTTATAAGGGAACCGGTTTCCCGGTCCCCTTATCTGTTTTGGCGGTAATTGTCCCTGGCGCCGCCGCCGCGCTGTGAGGTGAGGAGTCCTCCCATGACGGCTTGGAACGCTGACGCCGAAACGACGATTACCGAGGCCGGTTCCGTCATTCTCGTGGAGGGGTCCTCTTTCTGCATTTCCTCCCGCAGCGGCGACATCCGCCCGGACGGCGAGACGAATGGTGCGTTCTTTCAGGACACCCGGATCCTGTCACGCTGGGAACTGAACATTAACGGGTTCCCTCGAGAGCCCCTCGCTGCTCAGCGCCCCGATGCTTTCGAGGCCACTTTCGTGGGCCGGGCGAAGTGGCCGGACGGCCGCTTCGACAGTCCCTTGGTGGTCCGGCAGCAACGGCATGTCGGCCCCGGGCTCCAGGATGACATCACACTCGAGAATTTTTCCGCAGAACCGGTTGACTGCAGCATCGAGCTGCTCGTAGACGCTGACCAGGCCGACTTGTTCGACGTCAAAGGGGGCCGCCCCAACAGACATTCTGCACTGACCAGAAGCGTGCGCGGAAATGAACTGGTGGTCGAAGCTGTCAGCGACGGTCAAAGGCGGGGCTCGGCGATTCGGGCGGCAGGCGCCGAAGTCTCCGAGTATGCTCTGCGTTTCCACCCCACCATTCCGGCACGGGGCAAATGGTCCACGAGCGTCATTGTGGTCCCGCTGGTCAATCGCGTGTCTCCGGACGAGACTTTTACGGAGGCGGGGAAGCCACGCCTCCGGACAGGGGTCAAGCGGCACCGGGCCTGGGAGAAAAGCGTTCCGCCCATCACGCTGGGCGAGAGCAGTGTCGAGGCCACGCTGCGGTGGAGCCAACGCGATCTGGGCTCACTGCGGATTTTTGATCCCGGCCACCCGGAGCGCGTGGCCGTGGCCGCAGGCGCTCCATGGTTCATGGCCCTGTTCGGTCGGGATGCCCTGCTGTCCTCATACATGGCGCTCCTGATCGACCCGGATCTGGCCTCGGGAACCCTCCAGACCCTGGCGGACATCCAAGGCACTAAAGTCGACCATGACTCCGAAGAGGAACCCGGCCGCATTCCGCATGAAGTCCGGCTCGGGGTCACCCCCGGTCTGTCCAGGAGCGGAAAGGCCTACTACGGCACAGTGGATGCCACGCCGTTGTTCGTCGGAGTGCTGGGTGAGCTCAGCCGCTGGGGGCTCTCCGAAGACATTATCGAGGCCCTGCTGCCGCACGCGGACCGGGCCCTGGACTGGATCCAAGACTACGGCGACCGCGACGGCGACGGATTCGTGGAATACCGGAGAGCCACCGACCACGGGCTGGCCAACCAGGGATGGAAGGACTCGTGGGACGGGATCAATTTCGCCGACGGGACGATAGCCGAGGCGCCCATCGCCCTCTGTGAAGTCCAAGGCTATGTCTACTCCGCCTACCTGGCACGAGCCGGCATAGCCCGGGCGGCAGGGGAAAGAAAAACGGAGCAGCACTGGGCAGCCCGGGCCGCCGTGCTGAAGGAGGAGTTCAACAAAAGGTTCTGGCTACCGGACAAGGGATATTTCGCCATCGCCCTGGACAGGGACAAGAAACCGGTGGACTCCTGCGCATCGAACATGGGCCACTGCCTCTGGACAGGCATCGTCGACGAGGAAAAAGCGCCATCGGTTGTGCGGCGGCTGATGTCACGGGAGATGTTCACCGGCTGGGGGATCCGAACCCTGGCTTCAGACATGGTCGCCTACAACCCCGTCAGCTATCACAACGGCTCGGTCTGGCCGCACGACACCGCCCTGGCCGCTACCGGAATCATGAGATACGGCTTCGTTGACGAGGCGAAGAAGGTGGCGCGCGGTGTTTTGGAAGCGGCCGCGCATTTCGACGGCCAGCTCCCGGAACTGTTTTGCGGTTTCGACCGATCCGAATTCCACGCCCCGGTGTCCTACCCCACAGCATGCGCACCACAGGCGTGGGCAGCCGCGACGCCGGTCCAGCTGATGCGGATCCTGCTGAGATTCGATCCTGACCTGACGCGCGATGTGGTCCATCTTGCCCCGATCCTTCCGGAGGAATTCGGGGATTTCAAAGCCGAGGATGTGAAGCTGGCCGGATCCCGCATCACCCTCAGTGCGAAGGGAAGCGAGGGCAGCATCGAGGGCCTGCCGGCGGACCTGAAGCTGCTGAAGGAACCGCGACCCCCGTTGGATACGCAGCTCGGCGGACAGTCCGGGGACTAGAAAAACATGCTGTTCAGGGGTCCGAGCCTGGTTCCTGCCCTGGGTCTTTCCCTGGTTGCTGCCTCGGAGAGTACCCGTCAGGTCCGAGCTCGTCCGAGTAGGGTGCGTGGCCTTGGGCGAGTGTGTCGATGAGTTCGTTTGCGGCCATGGCCAGGAGGTCGCGTTGGAGGACGGGCAGCGAGAGGAGGCCTTGGAGGTAGGCTTCCACCTCGTACTCGCCCACTTCGCCGCCGAGGCTGAAGTATTTGAGCCAGAGTTCGCCGACGTTGATTTGTGCTGATTTCATGGCAGCGGCCAGCATGCGCTGTTGTTGTGGTTCGTGCGGATCGAAGCCCACGGGCCTGCCCTTAGTCCGAGACGGCCGGTATTCCGGCGAGGAGATCGGCGCTGATCTGGCCCAGTGTGCTGTTTTGCCGCCGGGCCCGGCGCATCAGTTCGGCAAGGGCCATGTCCGCGGTCAGGCAGTGGCGCTGCATCAGGATGCCGCAGGCCTGGTTGACCAGGTCGCGGCTGTGCAGGGACGCCGCCAGGGCTTCGCTGATGCGGTGTGGTGCTTCGCTGGACTGGATGTTCGCAAGCAGCGTTGCGGTCGGGCCGGCGAAGAGTTCCAGCACCCGCGCGGCGTCCTCACCGAAAGCGCCGGCGTGGTCCGAGTAGATCTTCAGGGCGCCGATGCATTCCTGTCCCGCGAGCAACGGGGTGCTGATAACCGAACGGATGGGCAGGTCTTTCACGGCGGCGGTCCAGTCCGGCCAGCGCGGGTCTGTTGCGATGTCCCGCACGGCCACCGTCTCTTCCGTCGCCCAGGCTGTCAGGCACGGTCCTTGGCCCAGGTCGTACTGGAGGGCATCCGCGCGGGTGACCGTTTGGTCCGTGGACGCGCTGCTGGTCCGCCTGCCCCGGGAATCCAGGATGGAGACCCCTGCGCCGGTGGCCCCGGTCACGGAGTCCTTGATGGCCCGAGCGAGCAGCTGCACGGCGCGGTCCACTTTCTCTTCCGTGAGCAGCAGGCCCTGGATCCGGGCAATAACGGTGGATAGCTCATCCAGCGGGAGTTTCCGCGCCATGGTCCTCATTCATCTAGGTCGAGTGCAACGCCCGCAAGGTTCCTGTGAAGGTATTCCTGTCCTGCGGGGTGGTGCGCTGTTCTTAGCTTAGCCCGCCGCTTTCCCCACGATCCGGCTATTCCTCGAAGTGCACTACCACGTCGGTTTCTCCCGAGATGGAGGCAATGACTTGCGCGGCGATGTCGCGGAGCTTCATGTTTCGGTTGTTGGATGCCTGGGTCAGCACTTTGAAGGCAGCGTCCCGGCCGCAACGGTTTTGCGACATGACAATTCCGACGGCGGTATCGATGGTCGAGCGGGACTGCATGGCCGCGGTAAGGTCGTCCCGTGCATCGCGCAGGTGTGCGATCCTCAGTGCCAGGCGCAGGGATTTCGCGGCGCCCCCGGCCAACGCTTCCGCAGTGCTGATGTCCGGGCCCGAAAAACCGTGGGTGTTCTCCGAGTAAAGGTTCATCACGGCCTCGGCTTCGCCCGCCATTTCAAGAGGCACTGCCAGGATCGAGCCGATGCCGTGCCGCCGAACAACTTCCATGTAGTCAGTCCAGCGGCTATCACGCCGGGTATCGGGCACGAAAATCACTGAACCGTGTCGAAGAGCTGTCAGGCAGGGACCGTTTCCGTGCCCGTTCTGCAATTCATCGAGGGTCCGGCCCCGTGCGTCGCTGCTGGCAGTGACAACTCCTCTCTTCCTCCGTATAACGGTGATACTGCAGGTGACTGAGTTGTTCGCGGTCGAGAGCACGTCCGAGGCCACGGTGGCTAATTCGGTCAGGAAGTCCCCGACGTCGATGCTGTCCAGGACCAGGTCCTGGAGGGTGTAGCCAAGGTCCTGGTCCGGATGCGGGGCCAGACCCGCCAACGACCTGTGAGTGCGTGTGTGCTCCTGACCATTCACGTCGCTGCCGTCCCTTCGGCGTCCATTTCCTGGATTGCCAAGGCCAGAAGGTTCATTTGGGAGGGTGGAAGGTCGCCAAGTTCGTGAAGGTAGGCATCCAAGGCCATTTCGTCCGCATCCCCGCCGATCCCGTAGAAGTAGGTCCACAACCTGGCCAGGCCCGTGCTGCCGTCGCGGTACCAGACGGCAGCCGATCGCCGTTGCTCGGACGCCCGCTCAGGAACCCCCGGACCCGGTGCATCATAGTCATTCATCGGGGGTCCGGGACGAAGTGGAGGAACCGGACGGGGGAGTCGGGCCCGGGGGGGATGAGGTGTGCAGGATGTCGGTGGCGATCTCGTGAAGGCGGCGGTTGCTGTCCCGCGCCGCGATCTGGAGGAGTTCCATTGCCCGGTCCCGTCCGCACCGGTTATGGAGCATGATCAAGGATATCGCCGCGTCCACCACCGCGCGCGACTGCAGGGCCGAACGCAAGTGTTCCGGATAAGGTTCGGGGACGTGGAGGCGCAGGGCCAGCCTCAGCGTCTTGGAAATGGTTTCGGCATGCTCCTGTACGGCGACCGTCATGGCGTCGTCGAAGGTCCCCGGAGCGTAGGCGTAGCAGTTCAGCGCAGCGCGCGATGACGGGTCGGTTTGGATGGGTACCGCGAGGACCGAGCGGATGCCTTCGCCGTGCACCGCCCGTGCGTACCCTGCCCAGCGGCCGTTGCCTTGCAGATCGTCAATGAGCACCCGGTGCTGGTGACGCAATGCGGTAAGGCAAGGGCCGTCGTCGAACGCGTATTGTTTTTCGTCCAGGCGCCGCGCCTTGTCGGTGCTGCTGGCCACGGTGGAGGGCCCGCCGTCACGCTCGACGGTGATGGCACACAACACGGGCTCCCGTCCGCCCAGCATCGATGCTGAGATGGTGACCAAGCCGAGAAGGAATTCCGTGAAGCCGGGACTTTCGAGCAGGAGATCCTGCAACTGTTCCGTTGTGGGTGATGCGTCAATGCGGGCCATGCGGCCTCGATTCCAAGGGATGCCCAAGGTCTCAACCCCGGGCCTTGGCCGTGATTGCTTCCGCCGATCACAGCCCTGGCATTCAATCCCCGGATCCCATCACCATCCCGAAATCTCTTGATTCGACACTACGCCTCCGGGGCCGGTTTGGACACCGCCCTTAAGACGCCCTCTTGATCCGTCTTCCTTCCAGTGCTATAAAAAATCTATAGCAGCCACTGCACAAGTTGGCTGGAGGATTCGCATCGCTCGTTACGGGAGTGAGGAAAACATGACGATGCGGGGGAGGGCAAGCGATGGCGCTGTCGGAGTATGAGCGCAGGCGCCTCCAGGCCCTGGAAGCGGATCTGGCTGCCCAGGACCCTGCCCTCGCCCGGGAACTGGCCACGGGGACGCCATCCGGACTGTGGCTTCGCAAGTGGGTCGGCGCTTTCGTCGCCCTGGGAGGTATCGGCCTGTTGATTCTGGGCATCGCGGTGCACGTCCCGGTTCTGGGCATCCTGGGCTTCGTGTTGATGATCTGCGGTGCGTGCGGATACCCACGACGCCGGCTGGCCGGTTCCGGGCCGGGACAGGGACAAGAACCAGGACAAGGAGCACCAGGGGAAGGAGCGCCAGGACAAGGGCCGGGGCAAGGAGCGCCGGGAAGATGACGAGGCATGGATCTCAGGGCCGGCCATGAAGAGTCTTTGCCGCACCGATGAGTCGTGAGGGGGCCGGGCAGGGCTCCTCACCATCGGCCGACGGGCAGTGCCGCGTGGCGGCGGTGAGACCGTCGGCCAAACCAAGGGTCCCCCGGCTCGGTTCAAGAGCGGGGACCGTTCACATCAAGAAAGGTGGTTTCCTATGAAGAAATGGACACGATGGCAGGATTGGGTCACGGTTGCCGCCGGGCTCTTTGCTGCGCTATCGGTCATCTGGACCAAGGCGGCCGGTGGCTCGACTGCCTTGATGCTCGTGTTCGGCGCTTTGCTGGTCATCAGCGGCGTCATCAACCTGGCCATGCCCGGAACGCCGGCCATGGAGTGGATCCAGGCAGCCTTCGGCGCCCTGTTGTTCCTTTCCCCGTGGCTGGGTTCCTACGCCATGCAAACCGGGGCCGCCTGGACGTCCTGGATCTCCGGGCTGGTGGCGCTCGTGGTCACCGCGACCGCCATCAAGCCCAGCACCGAGGAACACCGGCATCACACGGTCAGCCCCTCGCACTGAGCCGTGAGCCCTGGGCTCGCTGGACAGCCCGAACGGCGAAACGGTGGGAACACGGGCCGGCGGGTACCAACAGGACCTGCCGGCCGCACGGGCGCCCCGGTTGCGTCCTTGGTCCAGCAGGCGATCCGGGCCTGAATATCCCCGGAACTCCTTCGCCCGCAGGGGATTCGTTCCGATAAATCCAGAGGAGATTGACGATGAACATCGAGCCGGAGGAAATCGGCCCGGAAGTACCCGAAGCCGACGCACTCGAGCAGCACACACCGGTCCTGCCGCTAATCGAAGAAGAACCGATGGAGGCAAACCGGGTACCCGAGGGGGTGCCGCAGGAGGACTTCATCGACCAGCGCACGGACGTGCAGCCCGGCAGCGCAGACTACGACGGGATAGCCGCCACGGAAGCGGAAGCCGCCGAAGCTGACCTCATCGAGCAGGCAAGGGGGCTCTCCGCCGACAACGAAGACGAATACCCGGAAGCCTACGAAAAGGGAGACTGACAGAACAGGTTCAAAGCCGGTCTTTGGCGCGATTTCGGGCTTGCGAAGGTTTGCACCATCGCGCCCTCAAGGCCGGTTTGCATCCGTAGCTCAGTGGTCAGAGCAGGGGACTTTTAATCCTCGGGTCGTGGGTTCGACCCCCACCGGATGCACCGTTTTCGCGATTAAGGTTGAGTGGCCGATTCAATGAAGGATCCACCACGGGATCCGGTACCCGCCCGGTGCGGATCCTTCTTCGTCCCGTGCTGCTCGGCGTTCCGGCAATTGGTGGAAGAGATCCCATGGGCTCGTGGGCTGCTGTCCGTGGGCTTGGCCTGCGGGGGGTTCCCAGCGCACGGGGCCGATGATGAGGGCGGCGCCGGAGGGTCCTTGCGATGAGCGGACGGAAGGTCCCTGTGGGTGCCGCGGGGACGGAACGTTTCCGGGCCGTGGGGATCCCGCCCGCTGCCGGTCGTACGCGGCCCGCTTGGCCGGGTCGCGGAGAACGGCGTAGGCGTCCATGATGTCGCGCAGTTCCTGGTCGCGCAGTTCTTGTGCGCCGGTGTCCGGGTCTGCGGCCGCGGCTCCGGGGGCGCGGGTATCGGGATGGTGGGCGCGAACGAGTGCCCGGTAGGCGCGGTTGACTTCACGCGCCGTGGCTGCCGGATCCAGCTGGAGGACCTTGTAGGGGTCAGGGCTATGTTCTTTCATGGTTCCGCTTTCCGTGCGAACATTCCCTCCAGGCCCGCCGGTTTGCTATGGTGTCTGGTATAGATTTTTTATATCACCGGCGCAAATCTGGTGCAAGGGAGGAATCTGGCTGGCATCCGCATGGTCCTTGAGCTTGAAGCGGTGAACCGGCGGCTGGAACGGGAACTGGCGGCGGCCCGGACCCGGCACTGAGCAGTGCCATCAGCTGCGGACGGTTTTGAGCGCCGTTGTCCAGGAGATCAGCTGGTCCAGCAGGGGATTCAGGGCTTCTTCCGCGGCTTCGCTGGGGGTGAAGGTGGTGAAGTTTTCAAACTCGGTGGCGAAGGGCAATGCCACCTGGGCCCTGACGTCGGCCATTTGAAGTTCGCCGGCGATGAGGCGCAGGTTCTCGACGGCGCGAACCCCGCCGGCGCTTCCGTAGGAGACGAATCCGGCGGCTTTGTTGTTCCATTCCGCGTAGAGGAAGTCCAGGGCGTTTTTCAACACCCCGGGAACCGAGTGGTTGTATTCAGCGGTGACAAAGATGAAGCCGTCGAAGCGGGAGATCGTTTGCGCCCAGGCCTTGGTGTGCTCGTGCTTGTAGTTCCCGAGGGATGGAGGCAGCGGCTCGTCCAGCAGCGGCAGCTCGTGTTCGGCCAGATCCAGGATTTCGAAGTCCGCGCCTCCGCGTGTTGTTGCCCGGGAGAATACCCAGTCCGCCACTTGCCTGCTCCGGCGCCCGGGCCGGGTGCTTCCGACCACCACGGCGATCTTGACCATGCAAACCACTCCTTTTCTTCTCGGCTTTTCATGCACGGTGCGCTTTTGGGTTTGGGTTTGGACCGGCGACGCGGGGATGGATTTTCCGGTGTCGGAGGCCCTCTTGTTCAGCCGCTGCTTGAGGTGTCTCCCAGCATGGCGTTGAACGTCTTGGTGTCGGTTCCGCGCTGGGCAGTGATGGCGGCCTGCTGGCCGGGTTGGGCCTTGCGCAGGGCTGCGAGCAGGTCGGTGACTTTGGCGATCTTCTGCCCGGCGAAGGAGGTGATGATGTCCCCTGTCCGGATGCCTGCCTTGTCGGCAGGGCCCCCGGGTGAAACCTGGATGACCAGTGCTCCAGTGGTGGTTGGCAGGTTGAAGCGCTGGACGATTTCGGGAGTGAGGTCGGCCGGGATCAGCCCAAGGACGGCGTGGGAGGCCTTTCCGTTCTTCAGCAGCTGGTCCGCGACGTTCGTGACGGTGGCCGAGGGCGTGACAAAGCCGATGGCCACGGCTCCCGAGCTCGGAGGCAAGTACGCCTCGGACAGCCCGATGATTTGGCCTTTGTTGTCGGCAACGGCTCCACCTGAATTTCCCGGCGAGATAGGAGCGTCGGTCTGGATCAGGTCAAGGGCACCTTGGGGTTGTTCCCGGGAAGGCGGCATGTTCCGGTGAAGCCCGGAGACGATCCCCGAGGTGACAGTGTCTTCCAGGCCCAGAGGGGTACCGATCACCACCGTCAGGTCCCCGACCTCAGGCGTGGCGGTCGAGAACCGCGCCGCGGGAAGATTTGACCGGTCTGCCCTGATGACTGCTACGTCCGTGGGGTCGTCCACGGCAAGCACCGATGCGCTGGTCCGGGTGCCGTCGGCCAGCTGGACCTGAACGCTCGTGAAGGGCTGTCTCTGCTGGTCCTCGACAACGTGCGCATCGGTCACGATGCTGCCGTCGCTGCGGTAGATCACGCCACTGCCGATCCCGGCCTGGGTCGTGATGGTCACCACCGAGGGCTCGACCTCCTTCACCACCTCCGGTATCGACAGCGTGCCCGACGGTGCCGGCAACAAACCGGAAGGCCCAGGCGTTGCGTTGCCTCCGGAGGACCCGCCGGGAGAGACTGGCGCTGAGGTGGCTGGAGCTTGTCCGCGATCGGTTCCGGTGCACCCCGGAACTGAGGCCAGCACCGCTACGGCGAGAATCAAGGCCACATTGCCGCGGCTGCCCCTGAAGCCGGCCATCCCTGCTCCCTTCCTTCAGCTGCCCTGCCCGCCGCTGCAGGCCCGTCTCCTATCGCCGCAGGTGGCCGGTGCGGGGAAATTACACCCTTCTTTCCTTTCGTTTCCGGACAAACGCCAGCCAGACGCAAGGCCGTGCGGAACGCGTCCTTAGGAAGGGGTACCTTCCAGTTCAGGGCGCACCAGCTGACGTAGAGCCCGTAGCAGGCCTCGGCGCTGGGTGCTGAGCCGTCCGCCATATCTGCGATGATGCACTCCTGAAGGAACCGGCGGATCTGTGGGGGCGTCATGGCACTCCCCGGAATGTCACCCAGTGCCCGGACCGCGGCAAGAGTCCTCCGCCCCGCGGCTAATCCGCGGGATGGTGCTGCCGGGCTTGCGGAGTAGTGCGTTCGCTTGGTCATGGGCAGGATTTCAGGGCTGGGTTCCATAGATGAATTCCTTGGCGTGCGCGACGGCCTTTCGGAAAGCGTCGTTGCGCAGGGTGGCTTGCTCTTTGTTCCTGGGATCGGTTTCGAGGTAGTTCGTGAAGCCGGGCCGCAGGACCCAGATGTCGCCGGCCGGGGGCAGGTAGAACACTCCGAAGGAGCGGTGCTGGGGGTCCTCGGTCCAGATGGGCACGACAGCGACAGCGGCTCCGGTGTCCGGGTTGATCCATTGGGCGCGCGGCATGGGTTCTTCATGGGTTTCGGGGTCCAGGAACGGAGCTGTTCCTTTGCCCCACCGTTTTTCAAAGCGTTCGTAGAACGCAGGCATTAACTGGCTGTCGTACGGACGCCAGGCACTCATCAGGATCTCCTTCGTGCTTCGAGGTATGCCGCGTGGGCGGGGGACGGGGATGGTCCCCGGTCCGTTCAGCCGGGGACCATCGTTGCGGGAGTTATCCGATGCGGTACCTGGTGCTCCCGGTCCCGGGAGGCTGCGCTGTGGCTCAGGCGCTGATCTCCTGGCGCTGTTTTCCGCCGGTTTCGATTTCAATGCGGCGCGGCTTCGCTTTCTCCGCCACCGGGATGCGCAGGGTCAGGACTCCGGCGTCGTAGCTTGCCTTGACACCGTTGGTGTCCAGCGCGTCGCCGAGGATGAGCTGGCGGCTGAAGACGCCGCGGGGGCGTTCGGAGGCGATCAGTTCCGTGCCCTCGCCGACAGGCTCCGGGCGTTCGGCCTTGACGGTCAGCACGTTTTGCTCGACGTCGATGTCCACCGAGTCCACGTTGACTCCTGGCAGATCGAAGGCGACCACGAAGTCCTCGCCTTCGCGCCAGGCGTCCATCGGCATGGCTGCCGGCCTTGTGGTGGTGCCGAGCACTTGTTCGGCAAGCCGGTCGAATTCACGGAACGGGTCCGTTCGCATCAGCATGGTCTGTCACTCCTTGCAGATCGCAGCTTTTGTTGTCACCCAGCCGATCTATGGTGGCTGGTATATATTTCTTATATCACCGCGGATGAGTCAGGGCAAGGCTCATTTTGGAAAGATTTGGACCCGCCCGGTGGCCGCGCCGAGGACCGCGGACGAGGGGCCGAAGCGTGGATCGATCTCCGGCGGGGCCGGGCAAAACCTGTCCGCGTCAGTCGTCACTGAGCCTGAGTCAAGCGACGCCAAGCCTGGATAGCGCACGCAGCACGTCCTCGACGGTGACCGCGAGCAAGGCGGGGTCGGGTGAATCCGCGAAAGGATCGCCCCTGCGTTTCGTGGCATCCGTCAAGACGGCGTGGGGGCCCGAACGGGGCGGCCCCCACCGGCTCGCGGCCGCCGGCCCGAAGATGACTGCCGACGGCGTTGCGAAGGCGCTGGCAAGGTGGGCCGCTCCGGTGTCGCCGGATACGAGTAGACGGGCGTTGGCCAGTGTTGCGGCGAATTCTTCGAGGTCCTGCCGTCCGGCGAGGATCTGCCCGTCGTCCAAGCCGGCGAGACTGGCCACGGCCCGTGCCCGATGCTGGTCGGCCTTTCCTCCGGTGAGTGCAACCCGGTGGCCGTGCCCCTCCAGCTCCCGGGCTACTTCAGCAAAGCGATCCACCGGCCAGAGCCTGCTTCCGGATGCGGCTCCGACGTGCAGCATCGACGCCCCAAGCGGGATTATTGCCGAGCCGTGGGCGGCGGGCATTGCCAGCCTGAAGTCCTCGGGGTCGCCCCCGATCCCGTACCAGTCCAGCATCCTGACCCAGCGCTCGCGCTCGTGGAGTTCTTCCATCCACGGCGCTCCCTCCGCCTGGGTTGATCGGCCGAAAGCCGGTCCGGAGCCTGGGCCCTGCACGGCATGGCCCAAATACCGGGACGGCTTGGACGCGAGGACTGCGTCCCGGCTCTGCTGCCCGGTTCCATGCAGGTTGACGGCGACGTCGGGTGGTTCGATTTCGGCCAGGGCGGTCGTTGTGGCCGGCCCCAATCCGGCTACGGGGAGATGCCGGTCGGCAATGCCGGTCATTTTCACGATCGGCGAAAGCCATGGCGCGGTGGCAAGGACCAGTGCGTGTGCGGAGAAATGCCGCCTCAGGGCCCGCAAGGCGGGGACTGCCACGAGAAGGTCTCCGAGGCCCAGGGCCCGGAGGACCAGGAGGCCGGGAGCTGTGCTTCTCGGCGGGTTCCCTGGCTTGTTCATATTTCGCCCTTCCTAAAAGCTAAGCAAGCTTACTATTATCAATGGTACGGACTGGAATCCGGGGGAGTCATGGAGAGACGCGGCAAAACTACGTCGATTCGAGGCGTACTTTTCGATCGGGACGGGACCTTGATTGTCAACGTTCCATACAATTCAGAGCTGGCACTCGTTCGGCCCATGCCGGGTGCCGGCGCCCTCCTCAGCGAACTGCGCCGGACCGGCGTCAAACTCGGCGTGATCAGCAACCAATCAGGAATCGCCCGTGGGCTTCTCACGAAGGAGCAAGTGCAAGCGGTCAACCGGAAGGTGGACGCGCTGCTCGGGCCGTTCGATGTATGGAAGTTCTGTCCCCACGGGCCTGCGGACGGGTGTTCCTGCCGCAAGCCGCGGCCTGGCATGGTCCTCGCTGCCGCGGCCGAGCTGGGGCTCCGTCCGGACGAAGTCGCGGTAGTGGGAGATATCGGTGCAGACATCGCGGCCGCGCATGCCGCAGGCAGCCGGGGGATCCTCGTGCCGACACGGGAGACCCTTGAAGTCGAGGTGAGCCGGGCGCCGCGCGTCGCCCAAGACCTCTGGGCAGTGCTGCCCATGCTTCAAGCGGAGCAGGAAGGGGACGGCCCCGATGGCCGGGACCGGCGGGTCACGCCATGACGGACGAAGCCCTGGTCGTGCGGTTCGACAGCATGGGCGACATGCTGATGACAGGGCCAGCCGTGCGGGCGGTGGCGCATGGTCCCCGGACGGTGACTATGTTGTGCGGTCCCCGCGGGGAAGAGGCTGCCCGCCTCCTTCCCGGCGTTGAACGGGTTATTGTCTGGGATTGTCCCTGGATAGCGAATCCAGCCCCGGCCGCGACCACAACAAGCGTGGCGGAACTGCTGGTTTTGTTGAAAGACCCGCCCGCCGAAGCGGTGATCCTCACTTCTTTCCACCAGTCTCCCCTCCCCACCGCCCTCCTGCTGCGGATGGCAGGCGTCAGGCACATCACTGCCATTTCCGAGGACTACCCGGGATCGCTCCTCGACATACGGCTCCGCCCAGGCACCGACGTCGAGGACCTGCTTCCCGAACCGGAGCGAGGCCTCGCCGTCGCCCGCGCGGCGGGTTTTGAGCTGGGGGCCGACGACGACGGCTCACTCGCTGTGCTGTTGCCGGAACCATGGGTGCCGCCTTCCCAGCTCGCCGCGCTCTGGCAGTCCGAAGCGACGCCGCCTTACGTCGTGGTACATCCCGGCGCCGACGCTCCTGCACGGACCTGGCCCGCCGGGCACTACGCGGAATGCGTTCGGCTGTTGGTCGCTGAAGGCATGGACGTCCTGGTGACAGGCGGCCCCGGCGATATCGCCTTATGTGCCCGGATAGCGGGGAAAGGGGCGCACAACCTGGCCGGACGGACCGACGTCGCCGGACTCGGCCAGCTCATCTCCGGTGCGGCCCTGATGATCACTGGCAACACGGGGCCGGCGCACCTCGCGGCGGCCGTCCACACTCCGGTGGTTTGCCTTTTCGCTCCGGTGACGGCGGCGGCGAACTGGGCCCCGTATGGGATCCCCCTCGAATTGCTCGGCGACCAGGATGCCCCCTGTGCGATGACCCGGGCCAGGGAATGTCCCGTTCCGGGACATCCCTGCCTCAGTTCGATCACTCCGGAACGGGTAGTGGAGGCAGTTCACCGCCTCGCTTCGCGCACAGGCGCCGCGTTCGGATCACGCGGCATCCCGCGGTCGGGAGCGGGGCGATGAAGATCCTGCTCTGGCACGTCCACGGCGGCTGGACAGACGCCTTCGTCAGGGGCCGGCACCAGTATTTGCTGCCCACGACGCCTGATCGCGGCCCTTGGGGACTTGGACGGGCCGGGAGAAATTGGCCGGAGACGGTCCTTGAGGTCTCTCCCGAAGATCTTGCAGGAATGGACATCGATGCCGTGGTGCTGCAGCGCCCTGAGGAACTGGACTTCGCCAATCGCCTGACCGGCCGGACGCCGGGACGGGATCTGCCTGCCTTCTATGTGGAGCACAACACCCCGAAGCCCCACGCTACCAACTCCGTTCACCCGCTCGCCGGCCAGAATCGGATTCCGATAATCCACGTCACCCATTTCAACCGGCTGTACTGGGATAACGGACGGGCACCGACCGTGGTAATCGAACACGGTATTCCCGACCCCGGAGCGCTTTACACCGGGAGCCGCGAAGGTCTCGGCGTCATGATCAACGAACCCGTCCGGCGGTGGCGGATAACAGGCACTGACCTCCTGCCGGCCTTTGCAGGAGTCGCCCCAATAGAGCTCTTCGGCATCGGAGGCCTGGAAACGGCCGCGAGGCTGAACCTCCCCGCCGGGCGGCTGATATGGAAAGGAGACCTGCCAACAGCGGACGTTCATTCGAAGCTTGCGGACAACCGCGCATACCTGCACACCGCCAGATGGACTTCCCTGGGCCTGTCCCTCCTGGAAGCGATGTTCATGGCGATGCCGGTTATTGTCGTAGCCGCTACCGAAGCGTGCAGGGCGGTGCCGCCCGATGCGGGCGCCGTCTCGGACGACTTGGGGGAACTGACGGAAGCTGCGGCCCGGTTCATCGCCGAACCGGACTACGCAGCGGCCTGCGGACGGGCGGCCCGCGCGGCCGCCCTGGAGAAGTACGGTCTCGAAATGTTCCTACAGCGTTGGGATCTGGTGCTGGGCCAGTGATCTGCGCTGCAGCCATGCGTGGAAGGAGAGCGGAATGAAGATTTCCATGATTTCGGAACATGCCAGCCCCTTGGCAGCCATTGGGGGAGTGGATGCCGGCGGCCAGAACGTCCACGTGGCCGAACTTGCGAAGGCCCTTGCGGTCCGCGGACACGACGTCACGGTCTACACCCGCAAGGACAACCGGGCATTGCCAGCCCGGGTGACGCTCAGCGAGGGATATGAGGTAGTCAATGTGGCGGCCGGTCCGCCTGAGCCCGTCCCCAAGGACGAACTGCTTCCCTTCATGCCGGCCCTCGCGGAGGGAATCGCTGCGGACTGGAGGGGCGGAGCCCCGGAGGTGGCACACAGCCATTTCTGGATGTCAGGGGTTGCGTGCATCGAGGCCACTCAGCAGCTCGGCTCCGACACCGAAGAGAGTCCGCACATGGCGCAAACCTTCCATGCCCTGGGCAGCGTCAAGCGCCGCCATCAGGGTCCCCAAGACACAAGCCCGAAGGAACGCGAATGGATGGAGCCGTGGGTGGGACAGTCGGTAGACCGGGTGGTGGCGACGTGCACTGATGAGGTCTTCGAGTTGAAAAGGCTCGGGGTTGATCGCACGCGCATCTCCATTGTCCCGTGTGGTGTCGACACGGCGATGTTCACTCCCCACGGACCTGCCGAACCCAGGCCCGAGGGGTATCGGATCCTCACCGTCGGCCGCTTGGTTCCACGCAAGGGCGTGGACACTGTTATTCAGTCGCTCTCTGGCTTGGCACTGCGCGGCATCAGGAATGCCGAGCTCTGGGTGGTGGGGGGCGGTGCGGGAGCCGACGCGTTGGACGAGGACCCTGAGGTGCGCCGACTGCGCAATCTCGCGTCCGACGTCGGTGTCTCCACGCAAGTGAAATTCACCGGTCAGGTGCCGCGTGAAAGGATGCCGGCCGTACTGAGGAGCGCAGACGTCGTGGTTTGTGCTCCCTGGTATGAGCCCTTCGGGATTGTTCCGCTCGAAGCGATGGGATGCGGCATCCCGGTCATCGCGACGGCCGTTGGCGGGCTTTCGGACACAGTTACCCATGGCGTCACCGGCCTTCAAATTCCTCCCAAGGACCCGGACGCCCTTGCCGAGGCCCTTGCTGAATTGCTCTCCCAGCCGGATATGGCCCGCTCCATGGGGCGTGCAGGCGTGACCCGTGTGCGGGACCGCTATACCTGGAGCCGCGTCGCGGCAGACACGGAACGTGTTTATGAATCGATGCTGGGCGGCGCATCCAGACGGCGCGTCGTGAGATTGGACGGCAGTGGATTCGGAAGGAGCGGGGCGTGATGACGACTGTTGGAAGGCGACTGCCACGCAATCGCCGAATGCCCGTCGCCCACACACCCCAAGGCGTGGACGTCGTCCTTGAGCACCTCTTTCAGGTGGGCCCGGCGGTGGCGTCGCTGCGACGGGAGTCCTCCCGCCTGGCCGAATGGGGCGAAGACCTGGCACGCCGCCTCATAGTCGGCCACCGGATCCTTGCAGCCGGCAACGGAGGATCTGCCGCAGAAGTCCAGCATTTCACCGCCGAGCTGCTGGGCCGCTATTCCGGGGAGCGTCCGCCGTTTTCCGCTATCGCCCTGCACGGCGACAGCTCCGCCATGACGGCGATCGGGAACGACTACGGCTACGACTCAGTGTTCGCACGGCAGGTAACAGGGCATATCCGGAGGGGCGACGTGCTTCTCCTCCTGACGACCAGTGGCAGAAGCCCCAACCTCCTGGCGGCGGCACGCGCGGCCAGAGAAGCGGGCGCAACCACCTGGGCCCTGACCGGGCCTGCGCCAAATCCATTGGCCGACGTCGTCGACGAGGCCATCTGCGTCAACGCTCCGGCGCCAAACGTCCAGGAAGCCCACCTGATCGCGCTGCACGCGCTGTGCGGGTGCTTCGACGCCGCCGTGGAAAGGCTGGTGGGGCAATTATGAAAATTGCGGTGGTTGGTGACGTTCTGCTGGACGTCGATATGTTCGGGGACGCCGAGCGGCTGTGCCCGGACGCGCCTGTACCGATCGTGGACATCAAAGAAACCCTCTACCGGGCAGGCGGCGCCGGGCTGGTGGCATCCATGCTGCTGGAGGATGGACATGAGGTCCGGTTGCTCACGGCTCTGTCCGCGGACGAGTGGGCCGGGAAGATCCGGGCGGCGCTCGCCGGAGTTGCTATTTCGGAAGCACCCTTGCTGGGGCCAACACCCATCAAAACCAGGGTTAGAGCGGCTGACCAGGCAGTGGTGCGAATCGACACCGGATGCGGAACAGCTCCTGTTCCTGAGCTGGGTGACTATCTGTTGTCCCCGCTGGACGAAATGGACGCCATCGTTGTGTCAGACTACGGCCGCGGGTTGACGCGCAATCCGCGGCTCCGATCCCGCCTTGAGGCACTCGCAGAGCGGATACCTATCATCTGGGATCCGCATCCAGCGGGTGCCCAGCCGGTTCGCGGAGTGGCCGCGGTAACGCCGAACGCGGCCGAGGCCGCAGGGTTCAGCGGCATCCCCGCCAACGGAGCCGTGTCCGCGGCCGCTGCCGCGGAACAGCTTCTCGAACGATGGTCCAGCGGCTCCGTGGTGGTGACCCTCGGTGAGTTGGGCGCCCTGTTGTTGGAACATCCGGGCGAACCTGCGGCGTCGAGCGGGCCAAGTGTCCCACGGATGATCCCCGCTCCGTCCGTTTCAGTCGTGGATCCGTGCGGCGCCGGTGACAGATTCGCCGCTTCCCTGGCCCTGCAACTGGCAGCTCGCGAGTCCATGCCGGAAGCAGTGCAGGCGGCAGTCACCGAGGCCGCTCTATTCCTGGACTCCGGAGGGGTCGGCCATGTTGCGAAGGCCGAGGAGGTGTATGACGCAGACAAGTGGGAATCGCGATCTGCGGCGGTCGAACTCGCCCGTCGAGTACGGTCCCGGCACGGGACCGTGGTTGCCACCGGAGGCTGTTTCGATCTTGTCCACGCCGGCCATGTCCGCACCCTCGAAGCCGCCAGGCGGCTCGGTGATTGTTTGATTGTCTGCCTGAACTCGGACGAGTCCGTAAGGCGGCTCAAAGGGCCTGGGCGCCCTGTGATCGGTCTGCGGGACAGGGTCGAGTTGTTGCTCGCACTCAGGTGCGTTGACGCCGTTGCGGTCTTCGAGGAGGACACACCGGAGCAGGTCCTTGCCGAAATCCGCCCCGACTTGTGGATCAAGGGCGGAGACTACGCCGGGACTCGGTTGCCGGAATCGATGTTGTTGGAGCAGTGGGGAGGACGCACGGTGACATTGCCCCATCACCCCGACCGTTCCACGACGCAGCTGGCAGCCGTCCTCGAAAAGATCGGGTAGGGCGGCGAGGGCCATGATGGTCGACGCGAATAAAGGTGAACATCCAACAGGGAGGCTGGACATGGAGACGGAAACGCAAGGAAAGCTCGCCGGACGGACGGTATTGGTGACGGGTGGTTCGTCCGGACTCGGGGCCGCTGTAGTGCAGGGCGTCCTGTCAGCAGGCGGAAACGCGGTGGTCCTGGATGTCAGTGCGGCGAGTGGCAGCAACGGGAATGGTTCACGGAGGGCCGGATTCGCGCTCGACGTGTCGGACCCACGCGCGGTGCCCGACGTCGTCGCGAGCGCCGCAGATGCCTTCGGCGGGCTCGACGCGGTGGTCACCGCAGCAGGAATTGATCGGTGCGGCCGTCTTGAGGACGTGGCCCCCGGGGACTGGGACAAAGTGATCGGCGTCAACCTTCTCGGAACCGCCTCGGTCGTGCGGGCTGCCATGCCGTGGCTCAAACGGTCAGCAAATGGGCGCGTGGTTACCGTTGCGTCGACTTTGGGGCTCCGTGCGCTCCCCGAGGCCACGGCGTATTGCGCATCCAAGTTCGGCGTCATCGGCTTCAGCCGCGCACTGGCGGCGGAAACCCGCGGGCAGATCGGTGTCACTACCCTCATTCCCGGCGGGATGAACACGGCATTCTTCGATGACCGGGAGGAGAAGTACAAGCCTTCCGATCCGTCCTCGCTGAACGATCCGGCGCAGGTGGCGGATGCAGTGCTTTTCGCGCTCGGGCAGCCGAAAGGCTGCGAAATCCGGGAGCTGCTCATTTGTCCTAGCGGCGAAGACTCGTGGCCGTGAAGCCGTGGGTCACGCGGGCCTTGGAACCGGGGCTACTGGAGGAGGAAACGTGAAAGATCTGCGTATACAGCTTCCGGTGAAACGTCGTCCACATAGGAAACATCATGAGGACAACGCCCGGTTCCCAACGCCGATGCGGCGCCGCACACCGGACACGTCGTTCGCCACCCGAGGTGGATGCCGTGACGGGCACGGGAAAAGGGGGCGGCATTGATCGCGTTCGGACCCCAGAAGATGGCCACGGTAGGACAACCCAAGGCTTGTGCCAGGTGCCTTGGGCCGCTGTCGTTGCCAAGGAAGGCCGTGGCATGAGACAGGAGGGACACCACGTCGGCGAGGGCGGAGCGACCGGCCGTTGCGGTGACCAGGCCGGCACCTCTTTGGGCCGAAGCCGAGCCTTGGAGGAGCACACGCGCGTGCTCGCGGATCTCCTCCGCCGTCGCCGCATCTTCTTCGCCGCCAACGATGGTCACGTCGTAGCCGGCGCGGGCCACGGCCGCCACGACCTGTGCGAAAGATCCCGCAGGCCAGCGCCGACGCGGATCGCTTGCGCCAGGGTGGACGACCACTACTCCCGGCTGTCCGACAGGCCGGGGCTCGTTTCCACCCAGTCGGGCCGAGGGCCGCGCCTTGGCCTTCAGTACCGGTTCAAGAACAACAGGCTGCGCTCCGGCCAACGAAGCCACCTCGAGCCAGCGGAGTACTTCAGGTTGCGATACCTGATAGGGGAGACTGCGCTCAAGCTTCGCTGCCTCAGGTGTGGCGCATCCGACCGTGTGTTTTGCGCCAAGGCGGTGCACGAACGGATTGGACTGGCGTCCTCCGCCGTGCAACTGCACCAAGAGGTCGAAGCTCCGACCCCGGAGCCGGGCGACCGCGGCTTCCAACCCATCGTTGGCGCGGCCGCCGGATCGCGGGCCCCCCGGCCCGGAGGGCGCGGCGGAGCCGTCCCAACCGTCGGCAAGCACTTCCACATCCTCAATCTCCGTGTCGCAGGCAGCCACGAGGGAACGATGGACATCACTGCCCAGCAAAGTGAGGGACGCGCCGGGGTAAGCGGCGGACAATGCGGCGATGGCGGGAAGCGCGAAAATCAGGTCGCCCAGCCCCCCGCCTCGAAGAACACCAATTCGACGCACATCCGGGAAGAGGTCGCCGTAGCCCGCCTGGGGCCAGAACCGACGCGGATCGATCTCTATAGGACGTGTTTCCATGGAAGCCTGCCTCACACCGGGAATTTCACCATAAGGGCCAGGGCGCAGCTGCCGTCAAGGACCGCCGTCGCTTGCCGCGGCGGCCACACGGGCTATCAAGCTTCCGGGGGGTGGGATTCATGAACGCCATTGACACCTTCGACGCCGGCGTTTTCCGCCGCATTGCCGGCCGGCGCTCCCTGGATCCGAGGCTTCCAATGGACATCGCTGCCTGCCGCCCGCATGTGGTGGTGCTCGGAGAACTCATCCTCGATGGTTGGTGGTCCGGGTCCATCGACCGGCTCTGTCGGGAGGCCCCGGTTCCGGTGTTCGATGTCTTGAACCGCGAATACAGCCCGGGGGGAGGAGCCAACACGGCCGTGAACCTGGCGGCCTTGGGCGCAAAGGTTTCCCTCCTGGGGCTGATCGGGGACGACGACGGCGGCCGGCTGCTCCGCCGGCTCCTCACGGAAGCCGGAGTAGGCACACGGGGGGTGATCACCGTGCCGGGCCTCAGGACCCAAAGCAAAACACGGTTGTCCAGCGAGGATCAATTGCTCCTCAGGTTCGACGACGGTGCACGCCGCCGGGCCGGGACAGCGGAGACTCTGCTGCTCGGCCAGGCACAAGGCGAGATGGTCGCCGTCGCCCGGGAAGTGCTGCCTGATTCCCGGGCAGTGGTTGTTTGCGATTACGGGCAGGAGCTCTTGCCGCTCGGACTCGCCTCCGAGTTGCGCAGCTGGGCGCCGCAAAATCCAATGTTCGTGGTGGACGCCCATGATGCCTCTCGGTGGGCGCCTTTGGAACCGGATCTGGTCACGCCGAATGCTGCGGAGGCCGCACGGCTGGCGGGACGCGATGTCGAGACGGACCGCAGAGTCGACTGGGCGCGGGAAGTAGCGCCGATCATCTTGTCGAGGACACGGTCGAGGAACGTAGTAGTAACCCTGGACCGCGAGGGAACGGTCCTGGTAGAAAGCGCCGGCGCAGCTGAAGGGGCCGCGCAGGCCCACCGAACGTGGGCCCATCCGGTGCCGAACAAGCAGGCCAGTGGCGGGGGAGACACGTTCGTGGCCGCATTGACCGTGGCCGCGGCCAGCGGGCTACCACTGCGCTTGAGTGCAGACCTGGCGCAAGTGGCCGCAGACGTGGCAGTCCACCGGCCGGGGACCGCAGTGTGTTCACTGAGGGATCTCTCTGACCGCCTGAGTGACATTCCGGGTAAGGTGGTCGACCCCGGAACGTTGATGCGTGAGGTTTCCGTAGCCCGCGCCCATGGTCTGCGGATCGTGCTGACAAACGGCGTTTTCGATGTGCTGCACCGCGGCCACACGAGTTACCTTGAGCAGGCCAAGGAGCTGGGGGACGTCCTGGTCGTCGCGGTCAACGGGGATGAGTCCACGCGCAGGCTCAAAGGCGAGGGCCGGCCCGTCAACCGGCTGGAGGACAGGACGGCCCTTCTGGCATCGCTCCGCTGCGTGGACTACATCACGGTGTTCCACTCGGATACGCCCATACCCTTGATAGAGGCGCTCCGGCCAGATGTCTATGCGAAAGGCGGCGACTACCAAGCGGGGAGCCTGGAGGAAGCCCCGGTGGTCGAAAGGTGCGGTGGTCGGGTGGTGATCCTGGACTACGTGCCTGACTATTCCACGTCCGCGGTCGTCCGCCGCATCAAAAGTCGCCGCTGACCCCGATCTCGGGAATCAGGGGCCGATGTCATACATCTCGTAGTCGTCGGTGGTGATGGTCCCGTTGGTTTGGATGTTCAGGCCCCAACTGATCCCCGAGGCACCGGCCGGCAGGGGAGGGGTGGTCCAGGTGATTTGGGTCCAGTTCGCCGAGGCGAGGACCAAGGGGCTTGCGGTCCAGTACTTCCAATACCCGTTACCGATGCGGTAATAGAGCTCGAACTGGGTCGGCGCAGTGGATTTGAACCAGGCCTTCAGCTGATATCTATGTCCGGTTGTGCCGGTCGGTGAGCAGCCGCCAAGGTCCAGGGCGGGCAGGAGTTTCGCGTCCCCTGACGACCGGCCGGTCAGGGTGAGCTGTTCGGCGTTCGTACCGGTGTGGCCTGGGGAAACAACGGCGAAGGTGGGGGTATTTGTGCCATACCCGCCG
Source organism: Arthrobacter sp. NPDC080073 (assembly GCF_040686575.1). Taxonomy (NCBI): domain Bacteria; kingdom Bacillati; phylum Actinomycetota; class Actinomycetes; order Micrococcales; family Micrococcaceae; genus Arthrobacter; species Arthrobacter sp. NPDC080073. The sequence goes on along the minus strand of NZ_JBFBKR010000001.1, from coordinate 147,141 downwards.
GCGGCCCAGCACTGCGGGATCGTGTTGACCAGGGTCTCCAAGCCGGGGTTTTGAATCATGTTCGTCCCCGGAGGGGGTGGCGGAGGTACGGCAGGGCCGGGGACGGCGGGCTGCTGGGTGCCGCCAACGACCTGGTCCACGGTCTGCACGGCGACCGTACCGGCCGCCTTTTGCTGGGCCAGCCAGGTGGCGAACTGGTTGAACAGGGTCGGGGTGATGGTCAGCGTGGGGTCCGTGCCGACGGCGATGTGGTGGAAGGTCAGTTGGACCCAGCCGCCGGTGGTTGTCTGGGCGTGGGTCAGCTGGTTCTCCAGATTCGCCAGGGTCCACGTGCGGTCCACCTCATCCGGTGCCACAGTCACGTAGGGATTGGCGGGCGGGATCGTGTCCGCCGCCGGAAGCGTCGCCGAGGCCGGATCCTTGCTCGCCGCGTCGCCCAGGCCGCGGGCACTGTTGAACCCGCACCCTTTCACCAAGGCTTCGGTTGCCGGGTTTTCGGAAGCGAACGGGTAAGCGAAGCTGGTGACTTTGAAGCCCATGTTCATCAGCGCCACGCGGCCGTTACAGATTTGCCGTGTCGACTCGGCGGGGGTCAGGGACACAAGATCCGGGTGGGTGACGGTGTGGCCGCCGATCTCGTTGCCGTCGGCGGCGATTTGCTGCAGGTTTGCAGTGGTCAGGTAAGTGGGCTGGTCGATCCACCCGGTGGTGATGAAGAACGTGCCGACCAGGCCCAAATTTTTCATCGTGCCTTCGGCCGTCAACTGGTCCGCGTTGCCGTCATCGAACGTCAGTGACACCACCGTGTTCGGGGCAGCATGCGCCGGTGCGGCGAAACCCACCCCGGCCAGCAGGCCGGCAACAATCAGCGCCGTGCTGCCAAAAGCGGTCCAGCGCTTGCGAAAGTGCTTGGCGGGCAGAATTCCTGTGAGGTCCGGCCGCGCACGGCCCTCGAGCCGCGATACAGCTGCCTCCCGTTGCTTATCCGTGGTCCTCATGGTCAACTCCTCCCCAGCCCGGATAACGCACCAGAAGCTGGGTGATCCTTCGTTGATTTTCCAGGAAGGCGCCGCTCGAAAAGGGAGTCCGCTTTGGGTTCCGGCGGGTGGCACCCGGTTGTGATTACTTCACACACGCGTACTTTAGAGGCTACGACTGACCGGTCGCCGCAAAAACGAGTGGTCAACACTCGTTCTTTCTGTCACTGCGTTAGGTAGCCGTCCTGATGTAGCTAGTTAGTTGCCGTTGGATCGTTTTCCACGAACGTCCCGGGCGGCATCCAGGCGCCGAACACCGGGCCCGGATCCGGCCGCTTCGCGTGCCGCCCGTCGTCGGAGATTCCTTGTTTGAGGCGTTGCAGGACCCAGGGGAACAAGTGCTCGCGTGCCCAGATAATGTCATCGGTCCTTGCTTCCCGCCAGCTTCGCGCGGGAAGGTCTTTCGGTGTCATCGGTTCCAGGGTGTGGGGGACGTTGAGGGTATTGAGCACCATGATCGCGATGGTGTGCTGCCCCAGGGGCGAGAAGTGCAGCCGGTCCGGATCCCACATCCGGGGGTGGGTGAGCTCTCGCAGGGCCCAGAGGTCGGCGATGACCGCATCGTGGCGCGCGGCGATGGTGCGCAGGTTCTCGTTGAAGATGGCCACCTTGGCGCGGGTCCGTCCCAGGACCGGCGTAGCGCCCCAGTCCGGGCCGGCGAAAAGTACGATTGTTGCCCCGGTCGAGGCCAGGAGTTGCACGCCGGCATCCATCCGCACGGCGAGTTTGTCGGGATCGCTCCTGCGGAAGATCAGGTCATTGCCCCCGGCATTGAGAGTGATCAGATCCGGTTTCAGGGCCAGCGCCGGGCCCACCTGCTCGTCCAGGATCTGATGGAGCAACCTTCCGCGGACTGCCAAGTTCGCGTACGCGAAATCTTCGTGTCCGGCGCTCAGTTCTTCCGCGACGCGGTCCGCCCAGCCCCGCAGGCCTCCCGGGCTGCGCGGCTCCGGATCTCCCACTCCTTCGGTGAACGAATCACCGAGCGCCACATAGCGGCTCCACGGGTGCAGGCGGGCCCCGGAATGAACAGGGCCCCCCTGCGGCGGACCATCGGCGCCGGTAGCGTTCATCCCCCCATACTGCACCTGCCGGGCCGAACGCGCCACGGCGTGCTGCCTTGTTCACGTGCCGGATGCACACCCTAAAGTCATATTGTGAGCTTCAAATTGCCCTCGCTGATCGATCGCGAACTGTGGTCACTCGTCGATGAATCCCGCGCGTTCTACGCCGGCCGGCCAGCCGGCCGCGGTCCGGGCAACCGGGAAGAGCTGCTCGCATTCCGAGCGGGATCGGCGGCACCTGCAGAGTGTGATCCGCGGCCAACCACAGAGCTGGCAAGCGCACTTGGCCGAAGTGTCCCGGTGCGGATCCATATGCCGGTCAGCACGCCGGTAGCCGGCGTGTTCCTGGAAATCCACGGCGGCGGCTTTTACATGGGCTCGGCGGCCGGAAGCGACGTTCGCAACAGGCGGCTTGCGGATTCGCTGGGTATAGCAGTGGTCAGCGTGGATTACCGGCTCGCTCCCGAACACCCATGGCCATCCGCACCCGACGACTGCGAGACGGCAGCGCTGTGGCTGGTAGAGCACGCCGAAGATCGTTTTGGTACCGCGAACCTCGCTATCGGTGGCTTCTCTGCCGGTGCGACCTTGGCGGTGTCTACGCTTGTGCGCTTGCGCGACCGCCGGGTCAGGGCCTTCAGTGGCGGCGTGCTGCAGTTCGGCACTTATGACCTCGCCGCGAAGACTCCAGCCGGACGCCTGATCGCCGACGAGTATTTTCTTGACGCCTATGCGGGAACTACTCCGGATCGCACCCACCCGGACATCTCGCCGCTCTTCGCCGAGCTCGCGGAGCTACCGCCCATCCTGATCGTGATCGGCAGCGAGGACATCCTTCTGGAAGACAATCTCGCCATGGCCGCACGGATGTCGGACGCCGGTGTCGATGTCGACCTGCGTATCTATCCGGCCTCCCCTCACGGATTCACCGGACACGCGACGCCGATGGCCCGAGCCGCTCTCGGACACATCGACGCATGGCTTCGAGCCCGGCTGGGCACAGCAGGCTGAATCGCTCGGCCCGGGATGCCTGGTTGCTTGTCTTGGGACTGCCAGTGCGGTAAGTTACTCACCAGTAACTTATGCAAAGGAGCGCCATGTCCAAGGCAGCAATCGACCTCGAGAATCTCCCGTACGCCGACGGCGACTTCTACGGCTTTGAGCAAATGCTCACGGGCAAGGAACAAGACCGGCTGGCTGAGATCCGGGGTTTCCTTGCCCGTGAAGTCAAGCCGATTGCTGTCGATTGCTGGAACCGTGGCGAGTTCCCCATGGGCCTGATCCCCAAGCTGGCCGAGATTGACCTGGTCAGCCCGGTGAGGCGGCAGGGCTATTCCAACCTTTTCGCTGGCCTGGTCCACGCAGAGGCAACCCGCGCCGATGCCTCGATCGCCACGTTCATGGGCGTTCACGATGGCTTGTTCACTGGTTCCATCGAGGCGTTGGCATCTCAAGAGCAACAGGACGCCTGGCTGCCGGACATCTACTCCCTCAGGAAAATCGGCGCCTTCGGGCTGACCGAGCCCTTAGGCGGCTCGGACGTTGCCGGCGGCACCCGGACCACGGCGCGCCGCGACGGCGGCAACTGGATACTCAACGGGGCCAAGCGCTGGATCGGCAACGCCACCTTCTCGGACTGGGTTGTGGTCTTCGCCCGCGACCTCGGCGACAACCAGGTCAAGGGCTTTCTGGTGGACACAAGCCTCTCCGGATTCACGGCCAGCAAGATCGAGAACAAGATCTCGCTGCGGACTGTCCAGAATGCCGATATCACCCTTGAGAACGTGGTGGTCCCGGACTTTTTCAAACTGGCCCATGCCAACAGCTTCAGGGACACCAACAAGGTCCTCAAGGTCACGCGGCTTTCGGTCGCGTGGCAGGCTGTGGGCCAGCAGCTTGCGGCATTCGATGTCGCCCGCCGCTACGCGGTTGACCGCATGCAGTTCGGGAGGCCCCTGGCATCGTTCCAATTGGTGCAGCAACAACTCGTGCAGATCCTGGGCAACACAGTCAGCTCCATGGGCATGATGGTCCGACTCGCGCAGCTTGAAGATGCCGGTCTGGCCAAGGACGAACAATCCGCTTTGGCGAAAGCCTTCACCACGGCCCGCATGCGCGAAAGCGTTTCGCTGGGCCGGGGAATCCTGGGCGGCAACGGCATCGTCACGGACTACGAGATGGCCAAGATCTTCGCCGACGCCGAGGCTATCTACTCCTACGAAGGCACCCACGAAATCAACACCCTTGTCACGGGGCGGGCCATCACGGGGATTTCCGCCATCGTCTAGGGGCAGCCAATCGTCCAGAGGCAGCAACACGGACGGGCGGAGATCCGTGACGAAGGCAAGCGGATTGACGTAGTCCTGCCCATGCCGGACTCCCCAGTGGAGGCACGGCGATCCGGCGCAGTGGCCGATTCCCACTACGCCGATGGCTTGGCCCTTGCTCACGGCGGTACCCGCTGCTAGTTCGCTGTCCACGGGCTCAAAGCTGCTCCGTAGGCCGCCCCCGTGGTCGATGACGATCACCGGCCGGTCCACCACGACACCCACGAAGCTCACGGTGCCGTCGGCGGGTGAGGCGACCGTGGCGCCGTCGTCCGCTGCTTGTAGATCCACGCCGCGGTGCCCGCTCAACCACGGCTTGTCCGGGGGGTCGAAGCCGCGCACGACGGCGGGCTTGGGGGAGAGCGGCCACCCCCACTCCGGGTGGGTGCCGGGCGGGACGGCCATGCCCGGCGGACCGGATGCAACGGCAGGCGCCGCGCCCAGGGCGATAAGCAAAAGAATGCAGGCCGGAAGATGTGAAGTTCCCATGGAGCAAGCCTTCGCGGGCGCCGCAGGGTGCGAAAGCGGCCAGTTCGGCTATGTGGAAAACGGTCCCGGAAATCTGCCGGAGGACACAAGCTGAACCCGGGGCTTCTGCGGTCATGAGGCTGAAGGCGCTGTAGTACACTTGGTGGAGCAGTTTGCTGTGCCCTCAAGCTTGTTCAGGAGCGCTTCTCATTCAGTTGCGCGGGGGTCCCAGGCTGACTACGCGTATCCAACCCTCCAATTGCGAATCCCCGTGGATTCAGTGCTGCGGAGGATTGTGCCTCTTGCGGTCCGGCGAGTCATTGGCCGGATGAGAAGTGCAATGGATGCCAGGAGCCAAGGCCCGTTCGGGTCCGGCTAATTAACCGTCAACTATTGGCAGGGTAAGAGCGGCCCGTGTGGCTCTCTCATGAATGACCTGTCGGAAGGAGCGTCGGCATGCCCGTCGTAACTATGCGCCAGCTGCTTGACAGCGGCGTCCACTTTGGACACCAGACCCGTCGTTGGAACCCGAAGATGAAGCGATTTATCTTCACGGAGCGCAACGGCATCTACATCATTGACCTTCAGCAGTCGCTGTCCTACATCGACCGCGCTTTCGAGTTCGTCAAGGCTACTGTCGCCCACGGCGGCACCGTCCTGTTCGTCGGCACCAAGAAGCAGGCCCAGGAAGCAATTGCTGAGCAGGCTACCCGTGTTGGCCAGCCGTACGTCAACCAGCGTTGGTTGGGCGGTATGCTCACCAACTTCCAGACCGTTGCCAAGCGCATCCAGCGCATGAAGGAACTCGAAGAGATCAACTTCGAGGACGTCGCAGGCTCGGGTTACACCAAGAAGGAGCTCCTGCTCCTCAAGCGTGAACTCACCAAGCTGGAAACCAACCTCGGTGGTATCCGCAACCTGACCAAGGCTCCTTCCGTTCTGTGGGTTGTTGACACGAAGAAGGAACACCTGGCTGTTGACGAAGCCAAGAAGCTGAACATCCCGGTTGTTGCCATCCTGGACACCAACTGCGACCCCGATGAAGTTGACTTCCCGATCCCGGGTAACGATGACGCCATCCGCTCCGTAAACCTGCTCACCCGCGTGGTTGCCGACGCCGTTGCTGAGGGCCTCATCGCCCGTAACCAGCGCGCAACCGGTGCTGCAGAGGCCCCGGAAGAGCCGCTGGCTGAGTGGGAGCGCGAGCTCCTCGAAGGCAGCAAGGCCGAGGCCGCTGAAGCTCCGGCCGCCGAAGCTCCGGCTGCGGAAGCTGTCGAAGCCCCGGCCGCCGAGGCCACCGAAGCTGCTGCCGGCGAAGCCGAAGCAGACAAGTAAATCCGGACCTTCCCCGCACCGATTCCGGTGCGGGGAGCTACTGACAGGATGGCGGCCCACCAGGTGGGCTGCCGTCCTGTCAGTCCGTAAACACATAAATTTCTAGACAGAGGGGTTCACATGGCGAACTACACTGCTGCTGACATCAAGGCCCTGCGCGAGCGCACCGGCGCCGGCATGATGGACGTCAAGAAGGCTCTTGACGAGGCCAACGGCGACGCCGAGAAGGCCATCGAGATCATCCGCATCAAGGGCCTCAAGGGCGCTACCAAGCGCGAAGGCCGCTCCACCGCCGAAGGCCTGGTTGCAGCCAAGGTCACCGGCGGCGTTGGCGTAATGATCGAGGTCAACTGCGAGACCGACTTCGTCGCCAAGGCTGACAAGTTCATCCAGCTGGCCGACAAGGTCCTGGCTGTCGCCGTCGAGTCCGGCGCTGCCGACCTCGAGACCCTGCTGGCCATCGATGTCGACGGCAAGCCCCTTTCCGAGGTTGTCGTCGAAGAAGGCGCCGTTCTTGGCGAAAAGGTTGTTGTCCGCCGTATTGCCCGCATTGAAGGCGGCACGGTTGACGCTTACCTGCACAAGACCTCCAAGGACCTCCCGGCCCAGGTCGGCGTCCTGTTCGCCGTTGACGGCGAGGGCGACGCTGCTGCTACCGCAGCCCACGACGTCGCTGTCCACGTTGCAGCCATGGCCCCGAACTACCTGAGCCGCGAAGATGTCCCGGCCGAACTGGTCGAGTCCGAGCGCCGCATCGCCGAAGAGACCGCCAAGGCTGAAGGCAAGCCGGAAGCCGCTCTCGCCAAGATCGTCGAAGGCCGCGTGACGGGCTTCTACAAGGGCGAAGTTCTCTTGGACCAGGCATTCGCCAAGGACTCGAAGAAGACCGTTGCACAGGTCCTCGAAGAGGCCGGCGTCAAGGCAACTGCCGTTGCCCGTTTCCGCGTCGGAAACTAGTCAGATATACAAAAGGGGTGGTCACTTCGGTGGCCGCCCCTTTTGCATGCAACGGCAGGCCCGCACCGACTGACTGCATCTACAGCCGGCAGCTTTCTGCCCGGCCCCCAGCAAGATAATCTAGCCAGAGTCCACAAACGGGAAGGCACCATGGAAACCGAGAACACTGCACTCCATCCGGAGAAGACCCGTCGTCGTGTACTGCTGAAGCTGTCCGGCGAGGTCATCGGCGGCGGAAAGCTTGGAGTGGACCCGGAAACCGTCCGCGCCATCGCCAAGCAAATCGCGGCCGCTGTTTCCGAGGTCGAGGTGGCAATCGTCGTCGGCGGCGGTAACTTCTTCCGCGGCGCCGAACTGTCCCAGAGCGGCATGGACCGCTCCCGCGCCGACTACATGGGAATGCTCGGCACTGTCATGAACTGCCTGGCCCTCCAGGATTTCCTGGAACAAGCCGGCGTCGAGACCCGCGTGCAGAGCGCCATCACCATGGGCCAGGTAGCCGAGGCCTACATTCCGCGCCGTGCCATCCGCCATATGGAGAAGGGCCGCGTGGTCATCTTCGGTGCGGGCGCAGGCCTTCCGTACTTCTCCACAGACACTGTGGCCGCCCAGCGCGCACTCGAAGTGCACGCCGACGTCGTGCTCATGGCAAAGAGCGGTGTGGACGGTGTATACACCGCGGATCCCAAGAAGGATCCCACGGCTGAGAAGCTCGAACGGCTCAGCTACGACGAGGCCCTGCGCCGCGACATCCGCGTCATGGACCAGACCGCCATGACCATGTGCAAGGACAACGATTTGTCCATGGTCGTCTTCGGCATGGAAGGCGAAGGGAACGTCACCCGGGCCATTCTCGGCGAAAAGCTGGGCACGATGGTCACCCCCTAGCAAGGGCTAGGATATTTCTAGGACTCTTCCGCCCTCAGGGGCGGAAATTTATTGTGCATTGCGGCCCGTGGACCGGGGCGCGACTATTTCTGAGGAGAAACCGTGATCGAAGAAACCTTGCTCGAAGCCGGGGAAAAGATGGACAAGGCGGTCGAGGTAGCCAAGGAGGATTTCGCGACGATCCGTACCGGTCGCGCGAACCCCGGGCTGTACAGCAAGGTGATCGTGGAATACTACGGCACCCCCACACCGCTGCAGCAACTGGCTTCCTTCGCGATTCCGGACGCCAGGACCATCCTCATCACGCCCTATGACAAGACGGCGATGCGCGACATCGAGAGGGCCCTGAGCGACTCCGAGGTCGGCGCCAATCCGTCCAATGACGGCAACGTCATCCGGATCACCATCCCGGAGCTCACCCAGGAACGCCGCAAGGAATACGTCAAGATCGTCAAGGGCAAGGGTGAGGACGCAAAGGTCACCATCCGAAGCATCCGTCGCAAGGCCAAGGATTCGCTGGACAAGCTCGTCAAGGACGGCGAAGCCGGAGAAGACGAAGGCGCCCGCGGCGAGAAGGAGCTCGACGCCATCACCAAGGCACACGTCGATGGTATCGACGAGCTCCTCAAGCGCAAGGAAGCCGAGCTGCTCGAGGTCTGATGAGCGAGGCTGAGCCGGCGCCCTTGCAGGGAATTCCCACACGCGCCAGACGCCAACGAGGCAACCCGACGCCCAAGGCCGGCCGGAATCTTCCGGCCGCCATCGGCGTCGGGCTCGCCATGCTCTTTGCCGTTCTCGGCGGGCTGCTGTTCCTTCCGCTGGGGTTCGTTCTCCTGACCACCGCGTTTGCCGTCCTCGGCGTCTGGGAAATTTTCCGTGCGCTCGAAGCCCAGGGCACCAGGATGCCGATCATCCCCGTGTTGACCGGTACCGTGGCGATGCCGCTGGCGGCTTACTTCGGCGGCACCGAAAGCCTGCTCTTCGCGATGGTGCTGAGCAGCACCGCAGTCCTGCTCTGGCGTTCCCTTGAAAGCGCTCCCGGAGCTCCGCGCAGTGTCTTCTCCGGAATCTTCACGCTTGCGTGGGTGCCTTTCCTGATCAGCTTTGCCATCCTGCCTCTCCATACAGGCGGGGGAGCGACGACGGCGGGTCCCTGGCCCGATGGGCAGGTTCCGGCAGGTGCCTGGCAGATTGCGGTGATGTTGCTGCTGGTAGTGTCCAACGACACTTTCGGGTACCTCGTCGGGGCGCTGTTCGGCAAGCATCCGATGGCTCCCAAGATCAGCCCCAAAAAGTCCTGGGAAGGGTTCGCCGGCTCGGTGGCAGGCGCCATGGTCATCGGGATCCTCGCCAGCATCTTCGTCCTGGGCAGGCCGTGGTGGGTCGGCGTGGTGCTTGCGGTAGGCATGGTTGCCGCCGCTACCGCCGGTGACCTCGCGGAATCCATGGTCAAACGCGAACTTGGCGTCAAAGACATGAGCAGCATCCTGCCCGGTCACGGCGGGGTCATGGACCGCCTCGACTCGATCGTCTTCGCGGCTCCTGCAGCATATATTCTTTTCGCGCTGTTGAGCGGCGCCTGACAACCACCCAGAAGGAAAGCAGTGGCAGTGGACATTCGTCGCCAGATCCCCGCAGCATTTGAGCGCGTGGCGCACAGCAAGTATGGCTACAACGCAAGGCAAGTGGACGAGTTTTTCCAGCGCGCCCGGAAGTCGTTTGAAAACCGGGCCGAGGCATCGGAGAAAATCGGCAGCAGCGATGTCCGCGCGGTTTCGTTTGACCCTGTCAAGGGCGGCTACGACGCCACCGCTGTGGACGCCGCATTGGACCGCCTCGAAGATGCCTTTGCCCGGCGTGAACGCGACGAGCTGATAGCGGCCGAAGGCGAGGAAGCCTGGTTGCTGAAGATCGGCAAACTCTCCGGAGTCTTGCGCGGCCGTTTGCACCGGCCTGATGGCGAACGTTTCCGCCGGCCGGACAAGAAGCGTGCGCGCAGCTACAACATCGCCGAAGTCGACGCCTTGTGCGTCTCCTTGATCGGTTACCTGGAGAACGATAAACCGCTGAGCGTCGACAACGTCCGCCGGGCCACTTTCTCCGAGGCCCGCGGGCGCGACGGCTACGAAGAGGCGCAGGTTGACGCCTTCCTCGACCGGGTCGTCGAACTCATGGCGGCGATCGACTAGCAAACCCAGGCGGGACTCCCGCGCCCTTCGGCGGCGATCGACTAGCGGAGCTGGCGCTCCGTGGCCACCGGCCGTTCCGGGACATGAAGCCTGGTCATCAGCCGGGTCACCGTCCCGGGGACACGGTGTTTCGTGGCCCGCGAGACCAGCACCATCACGGCAAAGGCCGCCGGCACCGTCCAGGCCGCAGGCTGGGCAATCCATCCGGGTGCGGCCGGACCGATGATCGTGCTTGAAACAAGCGCACCACCGCACAGGACGGCTCCCGTCAGCATGCCGGCAATCGCTCCCGAGTCGCTCAGGCCGCGCCACCAAATGCCCAGCACCAGGACCGGACAAATGGTGGACGCGGTGAAAGCGAACACCAGCCCTACGCTGCCGGCCAAGGCCATGGAATCGGTCGTGAACGCAAAAGCCAGGGGGACGGCGGCAGCCAGGAGGGCGGCCACCCGGAATCCGCGCACGCTGCCACCAAGAAGGTCCTGGCTGATGACGCCGGCCAGTGAAACCACCAGTCCCGACGTCGTCGAGAGAAAGGCCGCAAACGCACCGGCAACGACCAATGCCGACAGCAGATCGCCGGGCACTCCGCCCAGCAGCTTTCCAGGCAGCAGCAGGACCAGGGCGTCGGGCCGTCCGTTGCGTGCAAGCTCAGGTGCGAAGACCCGCCCGAGGAGGCCGGACGCCGTCGGGAACAAATAGAAGACCGACAACAGGCCCAGCACGATGAGGGTGGTCCGGCGGGCCGATTGGCCGTCCGGGTTGGTGTAGAAGCGGACAAGGACGTGGGGCAGTCCCAGTGTTCCGAAAAGCAATGCCACCAGGAGCGAGACAGTCTGGTAAAGCCCGGCTGCAGGGAGGCCCGTGGGATTGCTGGATGCCTCCGCAAGGACGGCTGAGCCGCCGCCCGCCTGGTTCAGCAGCAGGAACACCACAGGAACGGCCAATGCCGTCAATTTGAGCCAGTATTGGAAAGCCTGGACGAATGTGATGGAGCGCATCCCGCCGGCCACTACCGTCACGCAGACCACCGCGACGACGGCGACGGAGCCCACCCAGGAAGGCAATCCCGTGCTGATCCGGATCGTGAGCCCGGCGCCCTGAAGCTGCGGCACGATGTAGAGCCACCCGACAGCAACCACAACAAGGCTCGTCACCCGGCGGACGGCTTTCGACTCGAGCCTGGCCTCCGTGAAGTCCGGAATCGTGTAGGCGCCCGATCGGCGCAAGGGGGCGGCCACGAACAGCAACAGCATCAGGTAGCCCGCCGTGTAGCCCACGGGGAACCACAGTGCGTCCGTTCCGGTCAACAGGATCAGCCCCGCGACGCCCAGGAAACTCGCTGCCGACAAGTATTCGCCGCCGATCGCCGAGGCATTCCACCATGGGCGGACAGTGCGGGATGCAACGTAAAAGTCGCCCGTGGTGCGCGAAATGCGCAGGCCGTAGAAGCCGATCGCCGCGGTCGCTAGCGCCACACCCAGAAAAGCGGCGAGCCCGACGGCGGGATTCATTTCTCCTCCACAAGATCGCGATAGCGGGCTTCGTTCCTTGCCGCGGAGCGGTTGTACAGCCATGCGCTCAAGCCGATCACGGGATAAAGCGCCGCTCCGAGGATGATCCAATTTACCGGAACGCCCAGAATCCGCATTTGCGCGAGCTGGGGCACCAGCGCCACCATGGAGCCGTAGGCGGCGAGCACCAGCAGGAATCCCGAAGCCACAACCACAGCCAGGCGCAGCTGCGAACGGATGAGAGACCGGACGAAGACCTGCCCGACGTCCGAGTCCTCGGCAGCTTCGCCCGAATGGTACGGACGCTTCGGGGCTATCCTGGCAGCAGACTGCGGGGCCGTGACCCTGACGCGGGTCATCCTTGCGGCCGGATCCGGGTGGCCTCGAGCTTGTCCCGCACGGCCGGAAGGTGCCTGCGGCTGATCGGCAGTTCGGCTCCGGCCACCGTGACACTTGGACGTGCCGCCGCGAGTTTCATGTGCCCCACGTGGTTGAGGGACATCAGATAGGAACGGTGGATGCGGATGAATCCGGCTCCCGCCCACTGCTGTTCGAGATCGCTCAGGGGTACCCGGATCAGGTAGCTCGCCTCCGCTGTGTGCAGCCGGGCGTAGTCTCCCTGGGCCTGGACGTAGCTGACGTCGTCCCTGCGGATCATCCTGGTTGTTCCGCCTTGGTCAACCGTGATCATCTCCGGCACCTTGCTGCCGTCCTTGATGAGCTCGCTGATGCGGCTGATGGAACGCGCCAGGCGTTCGGCACGCACCGGCTTGAGCAGGTAGTCGACGGCGGCCAGTTCGAACGCCTCGAGCGCACAGTCTTCGTCGGCGGTGACGAAGACGACGGCGGGAGGGCGGGGGCTGCGCGAGATGGCGCGGGCGATGTCCAAGCCGGAAAGCGCGGGCATATGGATGTCCAGGAAGACCGCGTCCACGGATTCGGTTTCGAGGGCGCTGAGGGCCTCGGCGCCAGAGGCTGCGCGGTGGATGGCACCGATGCGCTCGTCCCGACCCAGCAGGAAGGCGAGCTCTTCAACGGCGGGGAGCTCGTCGTCCGCGACGAGTACGTTGATCATGGTTATAGATTAGCCTCAGGCATCATGGCTCGGCTGGGACTTGGGCACGCGCATGGTGATCAAGGTGCCTTCGCCCGGCGCGGTCTCGATGACGAGGCCGTGTTCGTCGCCATAAACCTGCCGGAGGCGGGCATCGACATTCCGCAGTCCAACGTGGTCTCCGTCGGCATGCCCCGCGAGGACCGAGCGCAGGTGTTCCGGATCGATGCCCACGCCGTCGTCCTCGATGGTGACCTCCGCGAAGGCCCCGGAGTCGTTGGCACAGATCGTGATGTGCCCCGGTCCTTCCTTCGCTTCAAGCCCATGGCGCACCGCGTTTTCCACGAGCGGCTGCAGGCTCAGGAAAGGAATCACCGTGCTCAGGACTTCGGGCGCGATCCTGAGGCTCACCTGCACCCGGTCTCCGAAGCGTGCCTTCTCCAACAGCAAGTAGCGGTCGATGCTCCGAAGTTCCTCCGCCAAGGTGGTGAAATCGCCGTGGCGGCGGAAGGAGTACCGGGTGAAATCCGCGAACTCGACCACCAACTCCCTCGCCCTGGCGGGATCGGTGTTGATGAACGAGGCGATGGCGTTGAGCGAGTTGTAGATGAAGTGTGGACTGATTTGTGCGCGCAGGGCCCGGACCTCGGCCTCCATGAGCAAGGTGCGGGAGGCGTCGAGTTCGGCCAACTCCACCTGCACGGCAACCCAGTCGGCCAGCTCGCTTGTCGCCCGGACCAACCCGGCACCGGTTTGCGGTGCGAAGGCCGCGACGGCTCCCACCACGCGGTTTCCGGCCCTGATCGGCGCGACGACGGCGTTCAGGGCGTGCGAAGCCGGGACAACCACGGTCCGTCCGTCGCAGAGAACTCCCGCGGCGAGCTCCATCAGCACGGCTTTGAGTTCTTCTGCTGCGCCGTCCCATGCCAGGACGGACTCGGTGTCCGTGATCGCCAGGGCGTCGCAGCCAAGCAGGGAACGCAATTGCTTGCTCGCCTTGGCCGCTCCCGCCGCGTGGAGCCCGGTGCGCAGGTGCTGTCCTGCGCGCGACGCCGCGTGCAGCGTCTGGTACGTGGCCCTCTCGGCGTCGGTTCCCAGCTCGCGGAAGGAACGGATCACCTTGAGGCCGACCCCGACGACCACCGCCACGGCGAGCACGATGACCGCGATGGCGGCGGCAGTGACGAGCGGGGAATCCGGCATGGAGCAAGACTAGCGAACCCGCCGTTCGGCGCAGCAACGCGTCCACTGGGCGACGCCTATGCCGGCGAATCTGGAAGTGGCGCAGCTGCGCGGCGGATAGTGATTCCAGTCACATCGACCCGGAGCGCGTGGTCGATGTAGGCACCCACAACAGGAGGAAGCCATGGGTAACGAGGCCCAGACACCGGACGCAGCGGCGTCCGTGGATTTCCAGGAAGTCCAGCAAACGGGGCAGTTTCAGGAGCTCCGCAAGCGCCACCGTAGTTTTGTCTTTCCAATGGCCATCGCGTTCCTGCTTTGGTATTTCGCATATGTCCTGCTGGCCGACTACGCGGTGGGCTTCATGTCCACCAAGCTGTGGGGCAACATCAACGTCGGCCTTGTCCTGGGCCTGCTGCAGTTCGTCTCAACCTTCGGAATTACGGCCTGGTACGTTCACTACTCCAACCGGAAACTGGACCCGATCGCCGCGGAAATCCGGAGTGAGATCGAGGGCCATGAGTTCGACAAGGGCAGCACGGTGAGGGGGACTGCGAAATGAGCGCCATGGTCCCGATGGTCAACGTCGCCGCCCTTAAGGACACCACGCTGTTGAACATGGGCATCTTCGCCCTGTTCGTCCTGGTCACCATGGTGATCGTTTTCCGGGCCAGCCGGATCAACAAAACGGCCGCTGACTACTATGCCGCCGGGCGTTCGTTCACCGGTTCGCAGAACGGCACTGCCATTGCCGGAGACTACCTTTCCGCAGCTTCCTTCCTCGGGATCACCGGGGCAATCGCTGTCAACGGCTACGACGGCTTCCTGTACTCCATCGGGTTCCTCGTCGCATGGCTTGTGGCGTTGCTCCTTGTCGCCGAGCTGCTGCGCAACACGGGCAAGTTCACCATGGCCGATGTGCTTTCCTTCCGGCTGCGCCAGCGCCCGGTGCGGATCGCCGCGGCCCTCTCCACTTTGGCCGTCTGCTTCTTCTACCTGCTGGCACAGATGGCCGGCGCCGGAAGCCTCATCTCCTTGCTCCTGGGCATCAGCGACTGGGGCGGACAAGCCCTGGTGATCGTCGTCGTCGGCGCCCTCATGATCATGTACGTGCTGATCGGAGGAATGAAGGGCACCACGTGGGTCCAGATCATCAAAGCGGTGCTGCTCATCTGCGGTGCGGCAGTCATGACACTCTGGGTGCTTTCCATCTACGGCTTCAACCTGTCGAACCTGTTGGGTGCTGCCGCGGACTCAGCAAAGAACCCCAACGTGTTGAACCCCGGCCTGCAGTACGGCAAGACCGAGAGCTCCAAGCTGGACTTCCTGTCCCTGGGCTTGGCACTCGTCCTCGGCACGGCCGCCCTGCCGCACGTGCTGATGCGCTTCTACACGGTGCCCACGGCGAAGGAAGCCCGCAAATCGGTGGTCTGGTCCATTTGGCTGATCGGTTTGTTCTACCTGTTCACCCTGGTCCTCGGCTACGGCGCGGCAGCCCTCGTGGGAGCCGACACCATCAAGTCGGCCCCCGGCGGGGTGAACTCCGCTGCACCGCTCCTCGCCTTCCACCTGGGCGGCCCGTTGCTGCTGGGCTTCATCTCGGCCGTCGCGTTCGCCACCATCCTTGCGGTGGTGGCCGGCCTGACCATCACGGCAGCGGCGTCGTTCGCGCACGATATCTATGCGAACGTCATTTCCAAGGGCAAGGCCGACGCCGGGACCGAGGTCAAGGTGGCCCGGCGCACTGTGGTGGTCATCGGGATCCTTGCGATCCTTGGCGGTATTTTCGCCAATGGCCAGAACGTAGCCTTCCTCGTGGCGCTCGCCTTCGCGGTGGCGGCGTCAGCGAATCTGCCGACCATCGTCTACTCCCTGTTCTGGAGGAAGTTCACCACCCAGGGTGCGATTTGGAGCATGTACGGCGGACTGACGGCTGCCATCGTCCTCATTGCCTTGTCGCCCGTTGTTTCCGGTGCCAAGACGTCAATGATCCCGGGTGCCAACTTCGCGGTCTTCCCGTTGAGCAACCCGGGAATCGTGTCCATTCCGCTCGCTTTCCTGCTTGGCTGGCTCGGAACCGTGGTGGACAAGCGGCGCGAAGACACGGCGAAGCAGGCCGAGATGGAAGTCCGTTCCCTGACCGGCGTAGGAGCCGAGAAAGCGGTGAACCACTAGGAGTACCGGTTCAACACAGCGATCCCTCCCGCATACAGTGCGGGAGGGATCGCTGTTGCCGGGCAGGGAGGTCTCAGTGGTTATGGCCCCCCGGCAGAGAGTGCTCTCCATGCGGGACGGCGTGCGCTCCGGCAACCGAGGCGGCGAGCCCCGGCGTCGTAATTGCCGCGACGACGACGGCGGCGGCGAAGGCAGCCCCCAAAAGCGCACCGGCCCGTGGGGAAGCCGAGGCGGCCCCGCCGTCGTCGCGGTACCTGCGGGCGAGCCAGGCAGAGGATCCCAGGACCATCAGGACCAGGAAAAGAGCCGCCAGGTGCCCGCCGTCGAGCACTCTTTGGGCCACGCCGGCAACCACGAATCCAACGTGGACCAGCACGGCCGCGAGGAGGGCGATGGTTGTTGGCTTACGGAACCGGAGCCGCCCCCGTTGGAGGCTGGCAATCGAGCTGGCGAGCAGCGCCAGGCCCCAGGCCGCGAAGACGCCGCCCGCCCACATAAGGTTTCCCCGGCCCGAAAGGTAGCTCGACGCGATGGAAAGCTCCACGAGCCCGGCCCCCATTCCCGCGAAACAGGAAAACAAGGTCAGGGAGGCCCCGGCGGTTGGTCCCACGGACGTCGCTGCTTGAGCTGACACGGACGGCTCCTTCCGGTTTCGCGGGCTTCTAGACGTGGGCCCTGGCGGTGGTGGCCCGAACCTTGTCCTGCGAGAGACCGATGCCGAGAAGCACCACTGCGCTGGCCAGGTGCAGGACGTTGTCCGCGCCGTTAAGGGCGATGATGTTCAAGGCGGAACCCACGAGGAACAGTCCGAGGATGCCGACGAGCAAGTAGACGGCGCCGACGGTGGTGTTGACGGTCTTGGACAACGCCGTGCTGTTTATGCCCGAGTAGAGCAGGGCGGCGCCTATGGCGAGGTGGATGATGTTGTGCAGAGGGTTTACCGCAAAGATGATCAGATTGGCACCCTCGGTGGCGAAGAATCCAATTCCCGAGGTGACGAAGAATCCAACGACACCCACGAGCAGGTAGACGGCTCCAAAGATGGTGGCGATCAGGCGGTTGGGCGAAGTGCGCATGGTCCAAACCTTCCGGTATGCCGGTTTAGTATCCGGCCTGTGGTTGAAACCCCGGACGGGGCTCTCAACCAGATATTCGGACCACCAAGGAGTATGGATGGGTGGGATGGGACGGATTTTTTTCCAGCTTGTCCGGCTCAGCCGGTGCGGAGGGCCGTCTTGGTGTTGCGGTTCAACAACGGCTGCACCCGGAAGGGAATCAACTCGCCCATGGACATGGCCGTGTCCGTTCGTTCCACGCCGTCACACGCAAGGATCTTGCCGTTGATCCGGAACAAATCCTCGGCGTCGAGCGCCACCACCCGCAGCAGCAGGTCAGCCGATCCGGTCAGGCCGTACCCCTCCAGGATTTCCGGGATTTCGGCGAGGTCCAAGGCAAGCTGCCCAAGCTTTTGCTGCTGCACATGCACCGAGATGAACGCCATCAGGGGATAGCCGAGGGCGGCAGGGTTGATGCGCCGTTCGAAGGAGAGGAACGCATGCTTCTTCTCCAGTTGGGCCATCCGCGCCTGGACCGTATTCCGCGATAGTCCTAGCTTCTGCGCCAGGGCGACAACCGTGCCGCGGGGGTCCTTCGCCATGGCTGAAAGCAGGCGCGTGTCGGTGCCATCTAAAGCTTGCATAATGCGCAACGTTAGCACGGTGAAGGCCACCCAGATAGGGCAGAATGCGCAGAATTTTCAACGGTGGTTGTACCCAATGAGCATTGTGAGTAGGGTCACAATTAATCCAGGCGACGACGCCCGGATGCTGGCCCGCGGGTGGATCACAAGTCCCTCCAAGAGCCTGCGAGCACGAGCTGAAAGGTGCGATCAACTGTGTTGACGGACGAACCCGGCCAGGACGCCTACAAGGCTTCGAATCCCGGCATCAGTGCAGCAAGCCCGCGTCGGACCGGCGGGGATCTGGTCCAACTGATTTCCCCGGAAGGGGAACGCATCAGCCACCCGGAGTTCGATCTCTGGGTCAGCGATGTCACGGACGAGCAACTGTGCTCGCTGTATGAGGACATGATGGTCATCCGCCGCATCGACGCCGAAGCCACCGCCTTGCAGCGTCAGGGCGAGCTCGCCTTGTGGCCGCCGCTGCTAGGCCAGGAAGCATCGCAGATCGGTGCGGGCCGGGCCCTCCGGGACGACGACTTTGTCTTCCCGAGTTACCGGGACAACGGCGTTGCCTACTGCCGCGGTGTGGAACCAACGGACTTGGTCCGGGCCTGGCGCGGCAACGCTTCGTCCGGTTGGGACCCGTACCGCCACAACATTGCCACCCAGCAGATCATCATCGGTTCGCAATCGCTGCACGCAACCGGCTACGCCATGGGCATCCAGCACGACGGAGCAGACTCAGCCGCGGTTGCTTTCTTCGGCGACGGCGCCACGAGCGAAGGCGATGTCAACGAGGCAATGGTCTTTGCGGCGAGCTTCCAGGTGCCCGTGGTCTTCATCTGCCAGAACAACCACTGGGCCATCTCCGAACCCGTCCGGATTCAGTCCCACATCCAGATCGCCGACCGTGCTTCCGGCTTCGGGATCCCCAGCATGCGGGTGGACGGGAACGACGTCCTGGCTGTTTTGGCAGTCACCCGTATTGCGCTGGACCGGGCCCGCAAGGGCGGCGGACCTACGTTCATTGAAGCGGTGACCTATCGCATGGGCCCGCACACGACGGCGGATGATCCCACACGCTACCGCGACGCCAATGAGCTGGAGGACTGGGCTGCAAAGGACCCGATTGCCCGGCTCAAGGCGCTGCTTCGCACCAAGGGCCTCCTGACGGAAGAGGTCGAGGCCAAGACCCAGGCCAAAGCGGACGAGGTGGCAAGGAGCCTGCGGGCAGGAGTCATCAACATGCCCGATCCCGCGCCGCTTGACCTCTTCAAGCACGTGTACAGCACGCCCAACTCCTGGATCGAACGCCAGAAGGACCACTACTCCCGCTATCTGGAAAGCTTCAGCGGATCAACCCAGGAAGGTGCACTCTGATGAGCAAGCTGACCTTCGCCCGCGCCATCAACGCCGGCCTGCGCAAGTCCCTCGAAAACGATCCCAAAGTTGTCCTCATGGGTGAGGACATCGGAGCGCTCGGCGGCGTCTTCCGGGTGACCGACGGCCTTCAGAAAGACTTCGGCAAACACCGGGTCGTTGACACCCCCTTGGCCGAATCCGCGATTATCGGCACCGCCGTCGGATTGGCCTACCGCGGCTACCGGCCGGTCTGCGAAATCCAATTCGATGGCTTCATCTACCCGGCTTTTGACCAGATCGTCAGCCAGGTAGCCAAGATGCACTACCGGACACAGGGCCGTGTCAAGATGCCCATCACCATCCGGGTTCCCTTCGGCGGCGGAATCGGTTCACCCGAGCACCACTCCGAGTCCCCGGAAGCCTACTTCACCCACACCTCGGGCCTCCGCGTCATCAGCGTCTCCAACCCGCAGGATGCCTACACCATGATCCAGCAGGCCATCGCCTCGGACGATCCGGTGCTGTACTTCGAGCCAAAGCGCCGCTACCACGACAAGGGCGAAGTGGATGAGACGGCAGATCTTTCCGCGGCGCTGTCCATGGAGAAGGCCAGGGTGGTCACCCCAGGCAGCGACGTCACCTTGGTGGCGTACGGCCCGCTCGTGAAAACCGCGAACGACGCAGCCGTGGCCGCCGCCGACGAAGGAGTCTCCGTGGAGGTCATCGACCTGCGCTCGCTGGCCCCGATCGACTTCCAGGCAGTGGAGGCATCCGTCCGCAAGACCGGCAGGCTTGTCATCACCCATGAGGCTGCGCAGTCCGGCGGACTCGGTGCCGAAATCGCCGCCAGCATCACCGAGCGCTGCTTCAACTACCTCGAATCGGCGCCCGTCCGGATCACGGGATTCGACATCCCGTACCCGTACTCAAAGCTCGAGATGCACCACCTGCCGGATCTGGACCGGATCCTCGACGGCGTGGACCGGGCACTGGGCCGCGGCAACTCCCTGAGCGGGCTGGAAGGATGAGCGCCACCATGATCAAGGAATTCAGGCTGCCCGACCTCGGCGAGGGACTCACTGAGTCGGAAATTCTCAGCTGGAAGGTTGCGGTGGGGGACACCGTGACCTTGAACCAGGTCATTGCCGAGGTCGAGACGGCCAAGGCCGTGGTTGAGTTGCCTTCGCCCTTCGCGGGAACCGTCGCCGCTTTGCACGAAGAGGCCGGTTCGGTTGTCGAGGTCGGCAAGCCGATCGTCTCGTTCGAAGTCGACGACGCCGGAGCCCCGCCTTCCGCTGTTGCCAGTTCCGGCGAGGTCGCCTCCAGTGAGGTCGCCTCCAGTGAGGTCGCCTCGACGGAAAGCCCGGCGGAGTCAGCGGCAAAACGCGAGCCGAACCTCGTAGGCTATGGCGCCGTCGTCGACAAATCCGGACGCCCGGCCCGGCGCCAGCGGATGTTTGCCGGCGCCCCCGAACGCGAGCCGGTCCGGGAACCCGTTCCCGCCGTCGAAACCGTTCGCGCTGTCGAAACCAGCGCACCGCCCACGGTTCCAAGCGGTCCGGCAGTGGAGCACGAGCGTCCACGGTCCACGCCTCCGGTCCGCAAACTGGCACGGGATCTTGGAATCGACCTCGAACTGGTCGAGGGAACCGGACCAGGAGGGCTCATCACCCGCTCGGACGTCCAGGAGTTCGCGGCCGGGTCCCAGGCACAGGTCTCCGTTCCCGAGCCCGCGCCCGCCGTCGTGGTTTCCGCTGAACGCGAGACGCGCACCCCCATCAAGGGAGTCCGCAAGTTCACGGCCGCTGCCATGGTGCAAAGTGCGTTCACGGCGCCGCACGTGACGGAGTTCCTGACCATCGATGTCACGCCCACCATGGAACTGCTGACGCGGCTCAAGGCCAGCCGCGAGTTTGCCGGGTACAAGCTCACGCCGTTGACCATCGCGGCGAAGGCGGTGTTGATAGCCCTGCGCAGGAACCCGACGCTGAACTCCCGCTGGGACGAAGCCGCGCAGGAGATCGTGCAGTTCAACTACGTGAACCTGGGTATCGCGGCAGCCACGCCCCGGGGACTGACTGTTCCCAACATCAAAGACGCGGACAAGATGACGCTGCTGGAACTGTCCACGGCTCTGTCCGAACTCACGGACACGGCACGATCAGGCAAGACCTCCCCGGCAGACCTGACGGGCGGGACCATCTCGATTACGAACATCGGCGTGTTCGGGATCGACGCCGGAACCCCCATCCTGAATCCGGGCGAGGCAGCCATCGTGGCGCTGGGATCGGTGCGCAAAGCTCCTTGGGTTCACAACGACGAACTCGCCGTGCGCCAGGTGATGTCCCTGAGCCTGTCCTTCGACCACCGGCTGGTGGACGGCGAACAAGGCTCGAAATTCCTGGCCGATTTGGGCGCGATCCTGTCCGACCCCGCAACAGGCATGACGATGATCTAGCGGGGGCTTCCGACGACGCTCGCTCACGTATGTCGTGTTTCTGGGGGACGCTCGCTCACGTATGTCGTGTTTCTGGGGGACGCTCGCTCACGTATGTCGTGTTTGTGGGGGACGCTCGCTCACGTATGTCGTGTTTGTGGGGGACGCTCGCTCACATGTACAAAGGACAGTCCCGGGGGTTGGCTGTGGAGCGCGCATAGGTGAGCGGGCGTTGGCTGGAAGGGCGTTATAGGTGAGCGGGGGTTGGCTGGAAGGGCGTTATAGGTGAGCGGGCGTTGGCTGGAAGGGCGTTATAGGTGAGCGGGCGTTGGCTGGAAGGGCGTTATAGGTGAGCGGGCGTCGAACTGGCCAGCTAGCGCACCGTCAAGGCCGCAAGTGCCATCCGTTCGAGGATGGGCCGGGCGCTTTTCACGGCCATGCGTCGTCCGTGGTGCCGGACCGAGTGGGGAGTCGAGTTGATGAGGCCGAAGGCTGCGTGGGCGCGGACCCGTAGCTCGGCAGGATCCGTGTCGGAGTGCAGTTCGCTGAGCACTCCCACCCACAGTTCGACGTAGTTGCGCTGCAGGGTGCGGACTTCGGCCTGGTCGGAGTCGCTGAGGTTGCTGAAATCGCGGTCCTGGACCCGGATGACATCGGGATTGCTGAGGGCAAAGTCCACGTGGAACTCCACCAGTCCGCGCAACGCAGCTTCGGCGTCGGGGGCCTCGGACGCCACGGTGCGGCCGCCGTCGAGCAGATTCCGGCTCACACTCAACAGGAGCTCTGCCAGCACGGCCTGCTTTCCCGGGAAATGCCGGTACACCGCCGGGCCGCTGACTCCCGCCGCGGCGCCCAGGTCCTCAAGGGACACGCGGTTGAAGCCGTCCGCGGCGAACAACCCGGCTGCGGCGGTCAGGAGGGCCTTGCGCCGCGTTTCCTTGGCTTGGCTTCTCTGGGTCGGGCCGTCTTGCTTGAGGCTCCGCGGGCTTGGGCGGTCCTGCTGGGAGCTCCGCTGGAAGGTGACCACAATTCCTCCTTTTGCACGTGTCCAGTTCAGCGCCCATACCGGGACGGGCCCGGTGCGGAGGCGATGGACAACACAGTTAATAGAGACTAACCTAAATTCCAGTTATGCGGTACTAACTGAGATGGCCCTTGGGCCGGGATGGGACGCAGTCGATGGAGACACTCGCCAGCCAGCTGGATACCAGCAGCGATCAGTTCGCGGCCAACGCGGAAGCGCAGCTGTCACTCGTGCACGAGCTGAAGAAGCGCCTTGCCGTGACGGCCCTGGGTGGCCCGGAAAAGTCCCGTCAGCGCCACATCTCCCGGGGCAAGTTGTTGCCGCGCGAGCGCATCAACTATTTGCTGGACGAGGGCAGCCCGTTCCTGGAGATCGCCCCGCTGGCGGCCAACGGAATGTACAACGATGACTCACCCGGTGCCGGCGTGATCGCGGGCATCGGCCTGATCCATGGCCGCCAGGTGATGGTGGTTTCGAATGACGCGACGGTCAAGGGCGGGACGTATTACCCGATGACGGTGAAGAAGCACCTCCGGGCCCAGGAAATCGCCCTGGAGAACCGGCTGCCGTGCGTCTATCTGGTGGATTCCGGAGGAGCGTTCCTGCCCAAGCAGGACGAAGTGTTCCCGGACAAGGAGCACTTCGGCCGGATCTTCTTCAACCAGGCGAAGATGTCTGCGGCGAAGATCCCGCAGATCGCCTCGGTCATGGGATCCTGCACGGCCGGCGGTGCCTACGTTCCGGCCATGAGCGACGAAACCGTGATTGTCCGCAACCAGGGCACCATCTTCCTGGGCGGCCCGCCTCTGGTGAAGGCAGCCATCGGTGAGATCGTCACGGCCGAGGAACTCGGCGGCGGGGACGTCCACTCAAGGATTTCCGGTGTGACGGACCACTTGGCCGAAAACGACGAGCATGCCCTGCAGATCGTCCGCGATATCGTCTCTACCCTCCCCAAACCGGCCGCCCCGGCGTGGGACGTGGACACCGCCGTCGAGCCCGTAGTGGAGCCGGGCGAGATCTATGGCGCCGTTCCCACGGACGTCAATGCGCAATACGACGTCCGCGAAGTCATCGCCCGGCTCGTGGACGGCTCGAGGTTCCACGAGTTCAAGAAGAACTACGGTTCCACCCTGGTGACCGGATTCGCGAAGCTGCACGGCCACCCGGTGGGCATCGTGGCCAACAACGGCGTGTTGTTCAGCGAGTCTGCGCTCAAGGGCGCGCACTTCATCGAGCTGTGCGACCAGCGCGGCATCCCGCTGGTCTTCCTGCAGAACCTTTCGGGCTTCATGGTCGGGAAGGACTACGAGCGCGGCGGCATCGCCAAGAACGGCGCCAAGATGGTCACCGCCGTGGCCACCGCCCGCGTGCCCAAGCTGACCGTGGTGATCGGTGGTTCCTTCGGTGCCGGGAACTACTCGATGTGCGGCCGGGCGTATTCCCCGCGCTTCCTGTGGATGTGGCCGGCGTCCCGGATTTCGGTCATGGGCGGGAACCAGGCCTCGAGCGTGCTGGCCACCGTCAAACGGGACCAGTACGAGGCCCGGGGCGAGGAATGGTCCGCCGAGGACGAGGAGGCCTTCAAGGCTCCCATCAAACAGCAGTACGAGGACCAAGGCAGCCCCTACTACTCCACCGCCCGGCTCTGGGACGACGGCATCATCGACCCCGCAGACACCCGGCGCGTCCTGGGCATGGCCCTGGACGTCGTCTCCCGCCAACCCCTGCCGGAAACCTCCTTCGGCCTCTTCCGGATGTGACCCCATGACAATCAACTCGTTCGACACCGTCCTTGTCGCTAACCGCGGCGAGATCGCCTGCCGCGTGATCCGCACCCTCAAGGCCATGGGCATCCGTTCGGTGGCGGTCTATTCAGACGCCGACGCCGGGGCGCGCCACGTGCGCGAAGCAGACACTGCCGTCCGGATCGGCACAGCCGCGGCGGCGGACAGTTATCTGCGGATTGACGCGATCATCGAGGCTTGCCTGCAAAGCGGCGCCCAAGCCGTCCACCCGGGCTATGGGTTCCTCGCCGAAAACGTGGAGTTCGCCAAGGCCCTGGATGCCGCCGGTATCGCGTTCATCGGCCCGGGGATTGACGCCATCGAGATCATGGGCGACAAGATCCGGTCCAAGAACCACGTCATGTCCTACGGCGTCCCCTGTGTTCCGGGCATCGCCGAACCCGGGTTGAGCGACGAGGCCCTGATCGAGGCGGCGCCAGGCGTCGGCTTCCCGCTGCTCATCAAGCCTTCGGCCGGGGGCGGCGGCAAGGGCATGCACATCGTGGAGCGGCCCGAAGACATGGCGGCCACGCTGCTGACGGCCCGCCGCGTGGCGGCGAGCGCCTTCGGTGATGACACCCTGTTCCTCGAGCGGCTCATCCAGGCGCCCCGGCACATCGAGGTCCAGGTACTCGCCGACAACCACGGCAACGTCATCCACCTCGGCGAACGCGAATGTTCGCTCCAGCGCCGCCACCAGAAAGTCATCGAGGAAGCACCGTCCCCCTTGCTGGAGTCCCTGGCGAATGGGGCAGAGGTCAGGGCCCGCATTGGCGAGGCCGCCTGCCAGGCTGCCCGGAGTGTCAAGTACAGCGGTGCGGGCACGGTCGAGTTCCTCGTCTCGGACCAGGACCCGGAACACTTCTTCTTCATGGAGATGAACACCCGCCTCCAGGTGGAGCACCCGGTCACGGAAATGGTGACGGGCGTCGATCTTGTCGAATGGCAAGTGCGCATCGCCGCAGGTGAGGTCCTCACGGTGGCGCAGACCGACGTCGTGCTTGACGGCCACGCGGTGGAGGCGCGCGTCTACGCGGAGGTGCCCGAACGCGGTTTCATGCCATCCATCGGCGAGATCGTGACGCTTCGGGAACGGGCAAGCAGCGATCCACACGTCCGCGTCGACTCCGCCATGCTTCCCGGACTGTCCGTCACCGGCGACTACGATCCCATGCTCGCGAAGGTCATTGCCTGGGGCCCGGACCGCAAAGCCGCGCTGGACACCCTTGACCACGCACTGGGTGACTACACGCTGCTGGGCGTGCACACAAACGTTGAGTACTTGCGGCTCCTGATCAACGACGACGACGTGCGCGCGGGCCGCCTCGATACCGGCCTGATCGAGCGCAAGCTGCAAGGGATGGAATTCCGTCAAGTGACCGACGTCGAGCTGATCGCCGCAGCGATGTTGAACCGCTCAGAACTGCTCGGCCGTTCAGAACCGGTTCCGGCCGGGGCGTCAGCCCCCTGGAACACTGCCGATAGCTGGCGCGTCGGCGCCCCCGCTCCGTGGAAGACCACCATCGGACGCCCCGACGGCGGCCTGGCCACCGTGGAGCTGACTGTTGACGGGCCGGGCTTCACGGCGCGCGTGGATAACGGCGTCGAGCACTCTGCCGCCCTGCGGCCGACGTCCGCCGGGCATGCGGTAATGGTGCTCGACGGCGTTGAGCACCATTTCGCGCACGGCTCACCTTCTCCGGGGCGTGAGGTGCGGGAACTTTGGCTGGGCAGCGACGGCTGGTCCTGCCGGCTGGAGATCCTGGACCGCGAGGCCCGGCTCCAACGCATCCTCGCGGGCATCCAGCGCGAAGAAGGCGCGGCGGATCCCGAAGTCCGGTCTCCCATGCCGGGAACCGTCGTCTCCGTTTCGGTGCACAACGGCGATCACGTGGAAGCCGGCGAGGTCCTCCTCTCCGTGGAGGCAATGAAGATGGAACACCAGCTGGTGGCCTCAGTGTCCGGCACCGTGCACCTCGCCAGCAAGACCGGGGACCTCGTCAAGGCCGACCAAGTCCTCGCCACCATCCATGTGGCGGCAGAACCCGCCCCTGAAGCCACAGCGGAACCGGCCCCTGAAGTTACAGCAGAAAACCAGAAAGACGAGGAAGTCTAGCCATGGCAAGTTTTGAACTCACCGAGGAATACCAGGACCTGAGCGACTCCGTCCGGGAATTCGCCGACGAGGTAGTGGCCCCGGTGTCCACCAAGCACGACGAGGAACACAGCTTCCCGTACGAGGTGGTCAAGCAGATGGGTGAGATGGGCCTCTTCGGACTGCCGTTCCCTGAAGAGTTCGGCGGCATGGGTGGAGACTACTTCGCGCTCGCCCTCGCGCTGGAACAGTTGGGCAGGGTGGACCAGTCGGTGGCGATCACCCTTGAAGCCGGCGTCTCGCTCGGCGCCATGCCGGTGTACCGCTTCGGCACCCAGGCGCAAAAGGAACACTGGCTGCCGCAGCTGACCTCGGCCGAAGCGCTCGCAGGCTTCGGCCTGACTGAGCCGGAAGCCGGCTCGGACGCCGGAGGCACCAAAACGCACGCGCGCCTCGAGGGCGTCGGAGACGCAAAAAACTGGGTCATCAACGGCAACAAGGAGTTCATCACCAACTCCGGGACCGACATCACCCGGCTCGTCACCGTTACCGCTGTCACCGGGCAGCACGAACGCAAGGACGGGAGCATCAAGAAGGAAATCTCCACCATCCTGGTTCCTACCGACACGCCCGGTTTCACCGCGGAAAAGGCCTACAACAAGGTGGGCTGGAACGCCTCCGACACCCACCCGCTGACACTGAACAACGTCCGGGTACCCGAAGAGAACCTGCTCGGCGTCCGGGGACGGGGTTACGCGAACTTCCTGTCGATCCTGGACGAAGGCCGGATCGCCATCGCTGCGCTCGCCACCGGTGCGGCCCAGGGCTGCGTCGACTTGTCCGTCAAATACGCCAAGGAACGCATGGCCTTTGGGCAGAACATCGGCAAGTACCAGGCCATCCAGTTCAAGATCGCCCGCATGCAGGCACGGGCCCACACTGCGCGACTGGCCTACTACGACGCTGCCGCGAGGATGCTGGCCGGCAAGCCGTTCAAGACCGAAGCGGCCATCGCTAAGATGGTCGCAGGCGAGGCAGCCATGGACAACGCACGGGACGCCACCCAGGTGTTCGGTGGCTATGGCTTCATCAACGAATTCACGGTGGCACGCCACTACCGCGACTCCAAGATCCTGGAAGTCGGGGAAGGCACTACCGAGGTCCAGTTGATGCTCATCGCCCGCGAGCTGGGCCTTTAACCGTCAGGGAAGGTAAACGATGATTGACAAAGTTGTTGCCAGCGCCGCGGAAGCGGTGAAGGACATCCACGACGGTGCCTCTCTCGCCGTCGGCGGGTTCGGCTTGTGCGGTATCCCGGTGGCGCTGATCGATGCGCTCCACGATCAAGGCACCAAGGACCTTGAAACAGTCAGCAACAACTGCGGCGTGGACGACTGGGGCCTGGGCATCCTGCTCAGGGACGGGCGTATCCGCCGGACCATCAGTTCCTATGTGGGTGAGAACAAGGAGTTCGCACGGCAGTACCTTGCCGGCGAGCTTGAGGTGGTCCTCACCCCGCAAGGCACCCTGGCCGAGAAACTGCGCGCCGGCGGCGCGGGCATTCCCGCGTTCTTCACGGCGGCCGGCGTCGGGACGCAGGTTTCGGAAGGCGGCCTTCCGCAAAAGTACGACGGCGACGGCAACGTGGCGATCGCGTCCTCACCCAAGGAAGTGCGCACGTTCAACGGCGCGGACTATGTCCTGGAGGAATCCCTGACACCCGATTTCGGACTGGTCCACGCCTGGAAGGGCGACCGGCACGGGAACCTCGTCTTCCATGCGACGGCCATGAATTTCAATCCGCTGTGTGCCATGGCGGCCCGGATCACCATCGCCGAGGTCGAGGAGCTTGTGGAACCGGGCGAACTCGATCCGCAGCATGTCCATACTCCGGGCATCTTCGTCCACCGGGTTGTGCTCGCACCGGACACCGAGAAGCGCATCGAAAAGCGGACCGTCGCGTTGACCCCGGCGTCCGCGTTGACCCCGGCGTCCGCGGGCTCAACCGAGCAGGCAGGAGCGTAGCCATGGAATCGAACATCACCCAGGATGTGCCGCCGCGTCCCGAGGCCGTCAGGCACGAGTACCGCCGCGCCGGCGCCGAACACCACGAGGGAAAAGGCTGGACGCGGAACGAACTGGCCGCACGGGTAGCCCGCGAACTGAGCAACGGGCAATACGTCAACCTCGGGATCGGGATGCCCACCCTGATTCCGAACTACATCCCCGACGGGGTCGAGGTGATCCTGCATTCCGAGAACGGGATCCTGGGCGTCGGCCCCTACCCGGCCGAGGACGCCGTCGACCCCGATCTGATCAACGCCGGCAAGGAAACGGTCACCGTCAATGCGGGCGCCGCGTTCTTTGACTCGGCTACCTCATTCGGCATGATCCGCGGCGGACATGTCGACGTCGCAGTGCTTGGCGCGATGGAAGTCGCGGCCAACGGGGACCTGGCCAATTGGATGATCCCGGGCAAGATGGTCAAGGGCATGGGCGGCGCCATGGATCTGGTCTTCGGCGCCAAACGGGTGATCGTCATGATGGAGCACGTGGACCGCAACGGCAAGCCCAAGATCGTCAAGGAATGCTCGTTGCCCGTCACGGGGAAGGGCTGCGTGGACCGGATCATCACCGATCTTGCCGTGATCGATGTCGTCTCCGAGGGCGGAGTCTCCAGGCTCGTCCTGCGGGAGTTGGCACCGAATGTCTCCGCCGAGGACGTGGCCGCCGCGACCGGCGTCGAGCTTTTCGAAGAGGACCAGGAGCTGACTGTATGACCGCGGACGCCGAGTCCCGGGTCCCCGGGCCGCGCATTATCGAACAGCGCGGGCTGTACTTCGAGGAGCTTGAGGAAGGCGTTGTCTACGCCCACAGGCCCGGGCGGACAGTCACTGAAACGGACAACGTCCTGTTCACCACGCTGACGATGAACACCCAGGCCCTGCACCTGGACGCGGCCTGGAGCGCCACGCAGCCCTTCGGGCAGAGGCTCATGAACTCGATGTTCACCTTGTCCACCATGGTGGGACAGTCCGTGACGCAACTGACCCAGGGCACCATCATTGCCCAGCTGGGCCTCACGGACGTCTCTTTCCCGCACCCGCTCTACCACGGCGACACCCTCTACACGGAGACTGTGGTCGCCGGGAAACGGGAGTCGTCCTCGCGTCCTGGCCAGGGCGTCGTGACCATGAAACACACCGGCCGCAACCAGGACGGCACAGTGGTGGCTTTGGCCACGCGGGCGTGCCTCATGTGGACCCGGACCGCGCATCTGGAGGCGCAACAGAGGACAATCAATACATGACCTTCACCATGGGCCCCGCTTTGCTTTTCTGTCCAGCCGACCGTCCGGAACGGTTCCAAAAGGCCGCCGAGCGTTCCGACGCCGTCATCGTGGACCTCGAGGACGCCGTCGCGCCCGCAGACAAGAAACGGGCCCGGGGCGCCATCCTCGCCCAGCTCGGCTCGGGCGGGGAGACCGCCGAACTCGACCCCAGCCGCACGATTGTGCGCGTCAATCCGGTGGGCACCCCGGACTTCGAGAAGGACCTGCACTGCCTCGCGCACACCCCTTACCGCACTGTCATGCTGGCCAAGGCCGAGACGGTCGAACAGCTGAAGGCACTTGAGGGCTACCACGTGATCGCCCTGTGCGAGACGGCAAAGGGAATTATCAACGCGAACGAGATCGCCCAGGCTCCCAACGTCGTCGGGCTCATGTGGGGTGCCGAGGACCTGATTGCCTCGATGGGCGGCACCTCGAGCCGCAAGGACGACGGCGGCTACCGCGCCGTCGCAACGCACTCCCGTTCCGCGGTGCTGCTCGCCGCCAAAGCCGCGGGCAAGGAGGCCATCGACGCGGTCTACGTGGACATTCCCGACCTCGCCGGTCTGGCTGTGGAATCCGCCGACGCGGTAGCCAGCGGATTCGGTGCCAAGGCCTGCATCCACCCGAGCCAGGCCGCAGTTGTCCGCGAAGCCTATGCACCCTCGCCGGAGGCCGTCGCAGGGGCCCGGGAACTACTTGATGCTGCGGCTGCGGCTGGAACCGGCGTGTTCCAGCACAAGGGCAAAATGGTGGACGGACCCATCCTGAAACACGCCGAATCCACGCTGCGCAGGGCCCGGATTTCCTGAAAAGTTGTTCCGGCCGGGCCTATTGACCGCGTCGTCGGGACTTTGGCAGGGACAACGGCGCGATGACCTCGTAGAGCTCCATCCGGATCCAGCGCTGGCCTGTTTCGCGGAACTCGGCCCTCGTGGCGAAGCGGTAGAGGAAGCTGCGGGCCCGCACCCAACGCGGCCGGGCGCCGTCGAACGGGTCCCGGCGCAACAAGCGCAAGGTGGGCGGATCGGCGTCGAGCAGCTTGGCGAGGAAGGCGTAGAACCATTCCTCGTGCACCGTGCGCAAGGGCAGGAACCACATCAACCAGTCCAGGCGCAGGTGGTACGGCGCCCATTGCCGGGGGAGCCGGTGGACCTCGCCGGGCTTGCCTTTGAAGCCGTATTCGCGCCAGTCGGCCTCATCGACGGGAACGTCGGCCTGGGTGCCTTCCACCACGATTTCCACCCGGTGGCGCGTCACCGTACCGAACGCCCCATAGGTGTTGACCAATTGCCAGCGGTTGAAACTGGCGTTCATGAGCTGCTCCCGCGAGAGCAGGTTGCGTGCGGGCCAATAGCTGAGCACCACGAGGAGCACCGTCACCGCGAGCACGACGGCGAGCCACCACACCGGGGTCTGAGCCGCGGCAGGGTACCGCTGTTGCGGTATGAAGGGCAGCACAGCATGGGCCACCGGGTCGCTCACCGCGGCGAAGGCAAGCACGATCGCCGACCAGTTAAGCCACGCGAAGTTACCGGTCCCCACAAGCCAGAGCTGCGTGAAGACCACGATTCCGGCGGCGATCGTTGCCAGTGGCTGCGGAGCGAACAGGAAGAACGGCACCACCAGCTGGGCGAAGTGGTTGCCGAGCACTTCCATGCGGTGCAGTGGCTTAGGCAGGAGGTGCGCCTGGCGGCTCAACGGCCCGGGCATGGGCTGCGTCTCGTGGTGGTAGTACAGGGCGGTTAAATCACGCCACTCGCTTCCGCCATGGATCTTGATCATGCCCGCCCCGAATTCCAGCCTGAACAGCAGCCACACGAGAAGGACCAGGATGGTCTTCGGCGGGGGAGTCTGCTCCGAACCGAGGAAGGCGACAGTGAAGCCCATTTCCAGCAGCAGCATCTCCCAGCCGAAGCTGTAGAAGGTCTGGCCGACGTTGACGATGGACATGTAGAGCAACCAGAGCGCCAAGTACGCCAGCATCGGGACCCATGGCGGGCCCAGCTGCGGCAGCCCGCCCACGAGCGCAAGGGAAATGGCAAGCCCGGCAGCGCAAACGGCGCGGAGCAACGTGTCCGAATACTTCCAGCGGAACAGGCTGGGCCTGCGCAACGCCCTGGGGCCGTCCACGTACCTCGCGACAGGCAGGAGCCCGTGTTCGCCAAGGAGCGCGGGAAACTGGTTGAGGCTGGAGAGGAACGCGATGAAATAGAGCGCGGCCGTGCCACGCTGCAGCACCTGCCGGGCGAATTCATAGTCCGGCGCCTCGAACCACGAGACCCAGTCCACAAACCAACGCTACGCCTGGGGTGCGGGATACTTAAGCAATGCAGCCGCGCAAAATCATCCTCCTCGGATCCACTGGTTCCATCGGCACACAGGCGATTGACGTCGTCGACGCCGCTCCCCACCGGTTCGAGGTCGTGGCACTGAGCGCGGGCGGCGGGAATCTGGAACTCCTCGCCCGGCAGGCCGTCCACACCAAGGCCCAGGCAGTCGGCATCGCCTACGGCGACGCCCACGAACTCCAGAAGCTCATCGGCGCCGCCGCCTCTGCCGCCGGTCTCCGGAACTACGATCCGGCGATCATCACGGGACCGGATGCGTCCACCAAGATCGCCGCGATCGAAGCGGACGTCGTGCTCAACGGCATCACGGGGTCGATCGGCCTGGCCCCGACGCTCGCGGCATTGAAGTCCGGCGCCATCCTGGCCTTGGCGAACAAGGAATCCCTGATCGTGGGCGGTGCGCTGGTGAAGGCCGCCGCGGCCGTTGACCAGATCGTGCCTGTTGATTCCGAGCATTCGGCCATTGCCCAATGCCTTCGCGCGGGAACCGACAATGAGGTTGAGAAGCTTATCCTGACGGCTTCCGGCGGACCTTTCCGGGGCCGCAGCCGGGAGCAACTCCGCGACGTCACTCCGGCCGAGGCACTGGCGCACCCCACGTGGGACATGGGCCTGATGGTCACCACCAACTCGGCCAGCCTGGTCAACAAGGGCCTGGAGGTCATCGAAGCGCATCTGCTCTTCGACGTCCCGCTGGACAGGATCGACGTCGTGGTCCATCCGCAATCCGTGGTGCACTCCATGGTGGAGTTCGTGGACGGCTCCATCATTGCCCAGGCTTCTCCGCCGGACATGCGGCTGCCCATCGCGCTGGGACTCGGTTGGCCGGACCGCGTGCCCCGCGCCGCCAAGGCCTGCGACTGGAGCCAGGCCACCAGTTGGACGTTCGAGCCCCTTGACTCGGCGGCTTTCCCGGCCGTGGAGCTGGCCAAGGACGCCGCGAAGCAGGGGAGCACCTTTCCGGCAGTCTTCAACGCGGCCAACGAAGAAGCCGTTGAGGCCTTCCATGCCGGCCGGATCCGCTTCACCGACATCGTGGACACAGTGGAGTCCGTCCTCAGCGAACATTCAGGATCCTTGGAGCTGACAGTGGACTCTGTGTTGGATGCTGAGAGGTGGGCACGCACGCGCACCCACGATCGTTTAGCCAACAGCACCCTTTAGGAAGCAGTACTTAAGGCATGAATCCCGTCATTCTGTTCATTCTCGGAGTCGTCTTCGTCGCGATCGGCGTGGCCGTCTCCATTGCACTGCACGAGGTGGGGCACTTGCTTCCCGCCAAGCTGTTCAAAGTGCGCGTCACGAAATACATGATCGGGTTCGGCCCTACCCTTTGGTCCACGCGGAAAGGCGAGACCGAATACGGCGTCAAGGCCATCCCGCTGGGCGGCTACGTCGCCATGATCGGAATGTACCCGCCCAACAAGGAAGACGGCAGCGTCAGGCCGTCCAGCACCGGCATGTTCCAGACCCTCGCCACCGAGGCCCGGTCCGCTGCGCACGAGGAAGTGGGCCCGGGCGATGAGAACAGGGTCTTCTACAGGCTGCCGGTCTGGAAGAAGGTCATCATCATGCTGGGTGGACCGGCCATGAACCTGCTCATCGGCCTGGTGTTGACCGCGGTGCTGCTCATGGGTTTCGGCGTGTCCACGGCCACCACCACCATTGCCGAGGTGTCCAAGTGCCAGGTCAAGGCCGGCGAAACCGTCGATCCGAACTCGCCGAACTGCCAACTGACCCCGGCCGCAGTGGCCAAGCTCCAGCCCAACGACGTCGTCACCAGCTTTGACGGAAAGCCCGTGACGAGCTGGGCCGAAATGAGCGGCTGGATCCGGGCGTCCGCCGGCAAGGCCGTCCAGATCACCGTGGACCGCGGCGGCAAGATCGTCACCACGCAAGTAACCCCCGTGCTGTCCGCGCGCCCCGTCATCGGCGACAACGGCCTGCAGGCCAAGGGCGCGGACGGCAAGCCGTTGTACGAGGAAGTCGGGTTCCTCGGCATCGGTGCGCAGACCGCCATGGTGCCCCAACCGGCGTCGACCGTTCTTCCGATGGCCGGTGAGAACATCAAGCAGATCGCAGGAGTCATCCTCAACCTTCCCGCCAGGGTGGTCGGCGTGGCGCAAGCGGCTTTCGGCTCCGGACCGCGCGATCCCAACGGGCCCATCAGCGTGGTGGGCGTCGGCCGGGTGGCCGGTGAAGTGGCTGCCATGGATCAGGTTCCGCTGCAATCGCGCCTCAGCGCCCTCGTGGGGCTCCTCGCCGGACTGAATTTCGCCCTCGCCGTGTTCAACCTGGTTCCGCTCCTGCCGCTCGACGGCGGACACGTGGCGGGCGCGCTCTACGAGGGAGCCCGGCGTCGAATCGCCAAGCTGTTCGGCAAGCCGGATCCCGGCGCCTTCGACATCGCCAAGCTCCTGCCGCTCACCTATGTTGTGGCGAGTGTCCTCATGGCCATGAGCGCCTTGCTGATCTATGCGGACATCGTCAAGCCTGTCAACCTTTTCGGCTGATCCGGATTGGGCTGGGGGGATAGGCTATCCATATGACTGTTTTCGCTGTTGAGTACGTGTACGACGCCGAGTCCGCCGAGGTGCGCGACGCGAACCGCCCTGCCCACCGCGCCTGGCTCGCCAGCCTTGCCGAGCAGGGAACCCTGCTGGCGAGCGGCCCTTACACCGACGGCGCGGGTGCGCTGCTGTTGCTCAAGGCCGCCGACGAGTCCGAGCTGAACGCCACGCTGAAGGAGGATCCGTTCGCCGCCGTCCAGGGGATTGCAGGCATCCGGACGTCGGAGTGGAACCCCATTATCGGAATGCTCTCCGCCCACGCCTCCTAGCCCACGCTTCCTAGCAGCGTGACCGGCCGGGGTCCTGACCCCGGCCCTTCGATCCACCCATTTCAACCCAAGGAGTCCATGTGACCTCGGTCAGCCTGGGAATGCCGTCAGCCCCGCCCCCCGTTCTCGCGCCCCGCCGCAAGACCCGCCAGATCAAGGTGGGTTCGGTCGGCGTCGGCTCCGATTCACCCATCAGCGTGCAATCGATGACCACCACGCCCACCACGGACATCAACGCCACCCTGCAGCAGATCGCGGAGCTGACGGCGTCCGGCTGCGACATCGTGCGTGTCGCTTGCCCTTCAGCTGACGACGCCGAGGCGCTGCCGATCATCGCCCGTAAGTCCCAGATTCCCGTCATTGCAGACATCCACTTCCAGCCGAAGTATGTCTTCGCCGCGATCGAGGCCGGTTGCGCCGGGGTGCGCGTCAATCCGGGCAACATCCGCAAGTTCGACGACCAGGTGAAGGAAATCGCCAAGGCCGCCAAGGACCACGGCACCTCCATCAGGATCGGCGTCAACGCAGGCTCCCTGGAGCCCGGCATCCTGAAGAAGTACGGCAAGGCCACGCCGGAAGCGCTCGTCGAGTCGGCTGTGTGGGAAGCTTCGCTGTTCGAGGAACACGGCTTCCACGATTTCAAGATCTCCGTCAAGCACAACGACCCGGTCATCATGGTGGCCGCCTACGAGATGCTTGCAGAAAAGGGCGACTGGCCCCTGCACCTTGGCGTGACCGAGGCCGGACCCGCCTTCCAGGGCACCATCAAGTCCGCAACGGCCTTCGGCGCGCTGCTGTCCCGGGGCATCGGTGACACCATCCGCGTGTCCCTCTCTGCGCCGCCCGTTGAGGAAATCAAGGTCGGCAACCAGATCCTGCAGTCCCTCAACCTGCGCCCCCGCAAGCTCGAAATCGTCTCCTGCCCTTCATGCGGACGCGCCCAGGTGGACGTCTATACGCTCGCCGAGCAGGTCACGGCCGGGCTTGAAGGAATGGAGATCCCGTTGCGCGTCGCCGTCATGGGTTGCGTCGTGAACGGCCCGGGCGAGGCACGTGAAGCCGATCTCGGTGTAGCCTCCGGAAACGGCAAGGGGCAGATCTTCGTGAAGGGCGAAGTCATTAAGACTGTCCCCGAGAGCCAGATTGTTGAGACACTGATCGAAGAGGCCATGCGTATCGCCGAAGAGATGGGGGAGGCCGATGGCGAAGATGCTGTCAAGGGTAGCCCCGTGGTTAGCGTCTCGTAACGAGACTGGCGCCGATGGGATTTCCGTCCGGGTGCTCGGCGCTGCCGATACCCGGGCCCTTCGCGTGCTCGCGATGGAAGACCCGGTAGCGAACGTCTTCATTCTGGCGCACCTCGATTCGTCGGGGAGCGCCGCACCCACTTCCGGGGGCGCGAGCGTCTTTGGAGTATTCGACGGCGACGCGCTGGTAGGTGCCTGCTGGGCCGGCGCCAACCTGGTTCCGGTGCAATTGGACCCCGTACTGGCTTCCCGCGTTGCGGCGGTTGCACACCGGGCCGGACGGCGCTACGCCTCGATCTTCGGGCCCGCGGAGACCGTGCTGGCGCTCCATTCCCGTTTGGAGCAATTGGGGCATTTCGCCCACGAGGTACGGGCCGACCAGCCACTTCTGGCGATCTCGGGGCCACCCGCCGTCGAACCCAATCCGCAGCTCGGCTTCGGAAACATCGCGGATTTCGACCGGATCCTGCCCGCTTGTGCAGCCATGTTCGAAGAGGAAGTGGGTTATTCGCCCTTTCTCGGGAGCGAGGACTTCTACAGCCGCAGGGTGGCCGGACTGATCCGGCAAGGCCATTCCTTGGTGCACATCGACGCAGGCGGGACCGTGAAGTTCAAAGCCGAACTCGGGGCCGTGACGGCGCAGGCCACCCAGGTGCAGGGGGTCTGGATGAACCCGGAGTTCCGCGGCCAGGGCCTCAGCGCCGGGTACATGGCGGGAGTAGTTGTCCTCGCCCAGAAGTTCGCGCCCATCACGAGCCTTTACGTCAACGAATACAACACCAGGGCGCGGGCCACCTACGAGCGGGTCGGCTTCCAACGCCTCGGAACCTTCGCTACTGTTCTGTACTGACCAGTCAGTTGGGCGGAGTGAGTTCGCCCGTGAGGTAGCGCTGGACGTTCGGTGCGACGAGCCGCACTACCTCATCCTGGGAGGCCGAAGCCAGGGGCTCGAGCCGGACCACGTAGCGCATCAGCATGAGCCCCACCATCTGCGTCGCAACAAGGTTGGCGCGCATTTTCGCTTCCTCAGGGGAGCCCGGAAGTCCTGCCGTGATCCGCGAGAGGATGGTCCTCGCCACCATCTCGCGCAGCAGGGCGGTCTTGGCCTTGGAACCGATCGTTCCCCTGACGAACGCGACAAGCCCGTGTTGCGCCGGGCTTTCCCACAGACGGACGACGGCGCGGACGATCGCCTCAGAGCGTTGCGACGGATCCAACGATTCGACGCCGGCAAGGACCTCGTTGGGATCCGCCGGGAGTTCTATGCTCTGGGCGAAGAGTTCGTCCTTGCCCTTGAAGAAGTGGTGGACCATGGCCGGGTCCACTTCGGCTTCGCGCGCCACTTGCCGCAGGCTCGTGCCGTCGAAACCGTGCTCTGCGAAGAGCCGGCGAGCTGTGGCCAGGATCAGTTCGCGGGAGTCACTCCCGCCGCTGCGGCGTCCCCGCCGCAGGGGAGGCAAGGCCCCGGTCATGAGGTCCGCCGGCGGAGTGTGAACGAGGCAAGGACCAATACTCCGACCACGATCGCCGCCATGACCCCGGCATCCTGCCACATGGCCTGCGTCGCCTCGGTGTTGTCGGCGATCTGTTGGAGCGCATCGACCGAAAACGTCAGCGGCAGCACATTGGAAATGCTCTCCAGGAGGCTGTTCATGTGGTCCCGGGCCACGAAGAGTCCGCACAACAGGATCTGCGGAATGACCACTACCGGCATGAACTGCACCGCCTGGAATTCGGTCCGCGCGAAGGCTGAGCACAAGAGGCCGAGCGCGACACCCAGCACCGCGTTGATGACGGCGATCATCACGACGTAACCCGGGCCACCCTTGATATCCAGATTGAAGATCCAGTAGGCCACGGCCGTGGCTACAAGCGATTGCACGGCCGCCATGATCGAGAACGCCAACGCGTAGCCGAAGAGGAGATCCGCTTTGTGGATGGGCGTTGTCAGGAGCCGTTCCAGCGTCCCCGAAGTCCGTTCGCGCAACATCGTGATCGACGTGACCAGGAACATCACCACAAACGGGAAAATGGCCAGCATCATGAGTCCCACTCGGTCAAAGGTGCGCGGGAATCCGGGAGGCAGGGTTTCGTTCTCGAACAGATAGTAGACGCCAGTGAGCAGCAGGGCGGGAACGACCATGATGAGCGCGACGCTGCGGTGGTCGTGCCGCAGTTGTTCCAAAACCCGCCTGGTGGTCGCAATCATCATCCTTGGATTCATGACGCCACCTGGCTCTCATTGGCACCCCTGCGGTTCGAAGTAACGCTCGTTTCCTGGATGATGTGCAGGAAGGCCTGTTCCAAGTCGTGGCTGTGTCCCCGCTCGCTGAGTTCCGCCGGACTGAGCTGCGCCACCAGCAGGCCGTCGCGGAGCAGGAGCAACGAGGAACAATGCGAGGCCTCTTCCATGACGTGGCTGGACACCAGCAGGGTGGTGCCCGAATCGGCCATCGCGGCAAACCGTTCCCACAGCTCGGCACGCAGTACCGGATCCAAGCCGACCGTCGGTTCGTCGAGGACCAGGAGCTTCGGATGCGAGACGAGCGCGCAGGCCAGCGAAACCCGGCTGAATTCACCGCCGGAAAGGTCTGCCGTCTTCCGCCGCGCCAGCGATTCGAGCCCGACGGCGGCAATTGCCTCAGCGGTGTCGGCCGCCGAGACGCCGTGCATGGCTCCGAAATACCTGACGTTCGCCTCGACACTGAGGTCCGTGTAGACGCTCGGTGCCTGGGTGACGTATCCGACGTCGTGCCGCAATGACGGCGTGCCCGCCGGACGGCCCAATACCTCCACGCTGCCGGCTGTAAGGCGCTGGACTCCTACGATGCAGCGCATGAGGGTCGTCTTGCCGCTCCCGGAGGGTCCAAGCAGGCCAGTGATGCGCCCGGGATCCACGGCGAAGTCCAAGCCGCGCAGGATCTTCTTGTGGCCGCGCGTGACGTGCAGGCCCGCCACTGTGACCGCCGGGGGCGCAGGGGACATACCTGCTGCGGGACTTCCCGCTGGGCTGTGGGACATCGCGGCCTCCGATTTATTCATCAGGTGATGAATAAAAGGTAAGTCCGATATGCAGGCCCGTCAACTGTGGGCTTCGGGGACGGATCTGGCCCCTTCGTTCTGCAACGCGGGGTCACTTACGGCCCATGTCGGACCTTCGGATGGGCGCTAAGTGACCCCGCGTTGTTCGTTGCCCATGCACCAACAAAATTTGATAAGTCCAAGCCCTTGAAAAAAGTGTCCACCATCACATAAATTCAGAACCAGCCGTGTCGCTGGGGCGCGGGCGGTTTCAGGGAGGAAACACAAACCAAATGGCTGTAAGCGTTGATCCTTCGAAGGCGTTCGACAGGTCTGACTAAGCCTCCAGGACAGCGCCCGCGGCCGGCCGGCCGCTGAGCCACGCCATGGCAGGATGACCAGCCGCCCAGCGGCCAGGGGCTTCTTCGCACCATGGCGTGGCTCATCTTCGTTTGGTGATGTGACTGCTTTGGGGAGGAACGCGGGGGACGGGCCCCGGCAGGTTCCCCGGCCACAAGCCGGTAGATTGGTACACAGTAGTTTTTGCCAGCTCTTGCCATAGAAACGGATTCTGACCCGTGGTCCTTCGCCTCTCCCAGCTGTTCCTGCGCACCCTGCGTGAAGATCCCGTCGACGCCGAAGTCGCAAGCCACCGACTCCTGGTCCGTGCGGGCTATATCCGCCGTGCCGCCCCGGGCATCTACACGTGGCTGCCTTTGGGTTTGAGCGTCCTGCGCAAGGTCGAGCAGATCATCCGCGAGGAAATGGCCGCCATCGGCGCCCAGGAAGTCCATTTCCCGGCTCTGCTGCCCCGGGAACCCTACGAGGCCACCAACCGCTGGACCGAATACGGCGAGGGGCTGTTCCGCCTCCAGGACCGCAAGGGTGCCGATTACCTTCTCGCACCCACGCACGAGGAAATGTTCACCCTACTGGTCAAGGACCTGTACTCCTCGTACAAGGACCTGCCCGTAAGCCTCTACCAGATCCAGAACAAGTACCGCGACGAAGCACGCCCCCGGGCAGGCCTCCTCCGCGGCCGCGAGTTCATCATGAAGGATTCCTACTCGTTCGATGTCGACGACGCCGGCCTGGACGCGAGCTACGCGGCCCACCGCGCCGCGTACCTGAAAATCTTCGAGCGCCTTGGCCTTGAGGTCATCCCCGTAGCTGCCACGGCAGGCGCCATGGGCGGATCCAAGAGCGAGGAATTCCTGCACCCCACCGAGATCGGCGAGGACACCTTCGTGCGCTCGCCAGGCGGCTACGCGGCCAACGTCGAAGCCGTGACCACCGTGGTCCCGGCCGAGATCGACTTCAGCAACGCCCCTCCCGCACGCGTCCTGGACACCCCGGACACGCCCACCATCGAAACCCTCGTGGCGGCTGCCAACCAGCTCGCTCCCCGCGGCGATTCCGACGGCGGCGCCTGGACGGCCGCCGACACCCTCAAGAATGTGGTCCTCGCCGTCACCCTGCCCACCGGCGAGCGCCAGATCGTGGTCATCGGCGTTCCCGGTGACCGCGCGGTGGACCTCAAGCGCGTCGAAGCAAACATCGGTGCCTTCCTGCCCATTGCCGGGGAGATCGGGCTGGAAGCGGCCAACGAGGAAGACCTCAAGAAGATCCCGGAGCTCGTCAAGGGCTACATCGGCCCCGGCCTGGACCTTGGCGAAGCCGTTCTCGGGCTCGAAGGCACGTCCAAGTTGCTTTTCCTTGTTGACCCCCGGGTTGTTTCGGGTACCAGCTGGGTCACCGGAGCGAACGAAGACGGCAAGCACGTCTTCGGTCTCGTGGCCGGACGCGATTTCGCCTGGGATGGCGTCATTGAATGCACCGAGGTCCGCGCGGGAGACGAATCCCCGGACGGGTCCGGTCCCCTGGAGACAGCCCGCGGCATCGAAATGGGCCACATCTTCCAGCTCGGCCGCAAGTACGCCGAGGCCCTCGACCTGAAGGTCCTTGACCAGAACGGCAAGCAGGTCGTGGTCACCATGGGCTCGTACGGCGTCGGCGTGACCCGTGCCGTGGCCGCCCTGGCCGAGGCCAACAACGACGAGCGCGGCTTGATCTGGCCGCGCTCCGTGGCCCCCGCGGACGTCCACGTGGTCGCCGTCGGACGTGGGGAGGAAATCTTCGCGGCAGCCGAGAAGCTTTCCGCCGAACTCGAGGCCGCCGGCCTCGACGTGATTTACGACGACCGCCCCAAGGTTTCCCCGGGCGTGAAGTTCGGTGACGCCGAGCTCGTGGGCGTCCCCACCATCGTGGCGGTCGGCCGAGGCTTGGTAGACGGCGTTGTGGAGATCAAGGACCGTCGCACCGGTGAGGCCGAAAACGTTGCGGTCGAGAAGGCTGCCGACTTCGTGGTCAACGCCGTACGACAGAAGTGATCTCCGGCTTCGAGTCGGTCCAGCTCACCACGCTCATCATGATCGTGGTGGCTGGATTCGCTGCCGGCTGGATAGACGCTGTGGTGGGCGGCGGGGGACTGATCCAGCTCCCCGCCTTGCTCCTGGTTCCGGGGATCACCCCGGTCCAGGCGCTGGCCACCAACAAAATGGGCTCCATCTTCGGGACAACCACCAGTGCCACCACCTATTACCGCCGGGTCGGCCCTGACCTCAGGACGGCCGTGCCCATGGCCGTGATTGCCCTCGCGGGCAGCTTCGGCGGAGCCGTGCTGGCCGCCAACCTTCCCGCGAGCGTTTTCAAACCCATCATCGTCGTGGCGCTCATCGCCGTCGCGCTCTTCACCGCACTGCGGCCCAATGCGGGCGAGTTGACCGCCTTGCGCCACGACGGCCACACGCACTATGTGGTGGCCTGTGCCATCGGTGCCGTGATCGGGTTCTACGACGGCCTGATAGGTCCCGGCACAGGCTCGTTCCTGGTGATCGCCCTCGTCTCCGCCATGGGCTATGCCTTCCTTGAGGCCAGCGCCAAGGCCAAGATCGTCAACATGGCCACGAACGCCGGTGCCCTGTTGTTCTTCCTGCCGCACGGATCACTGCTGTGGGGCGTCGGCGCCGTGCTCGGCCTGTCCAACATGGCCGGCGGCTACCTGGGCGCGCGGACCGCCGTGAAACAGGGCAGCGGCTTTGTACGGATCGTGTTCCTGATCGTGGTTGCCGCGTTGATCATCAAACTCGGCCTGGACGTCTGGAACGACTACTTCGCCAAGTAGTGTTCCGGTTGTTGCCAGCGATGGCCGGGGGGATCCCGCGGGCGTAGCATGCACTCATGTGGGTCGATTCCGGCGACTATGAGCAGGCACTCGAACGAGCTTGGGAACACACCCGCGACTGGTTGAGGGCCTTGCCTGGGCGGCCGGTACGGCCCAGTACTGCGGCCGATGACATCACGGCGGTCTTCGGCGGCCCCCTCCCGGCCACCGGACTGGACCCGGCCGCAGTCATTGATTTCCTCGCCGAGCACGCCGAGCCCGGGCTGATGGCCATGCAATCGGGGCGTTTCTTCGGCTGGGTCATCGGCGGGACGGTGCCGGCAGGCATGGCCGCGGACTGGATGGTTTCCGCGTGGGACCAGAACTCGGGCCTGCGCTTCGCCACACCGGCAACTGCAGGGATCGAAGAGGCTGCCGGTCGATGGCTCCTTGAGCTTCTCGGCCTGCCTGCCGGCTCCGACGTCGGATTCGCGACCGG
The DNA here is from genome assembly GCF_040686575.1 of Arthrobacter sp. NPDC080073. Classification (NCBI taxonomy): domain Bacteria; kingdom Bacillati; phylum Actinomycetota; class Actinomycetes; order Micrococcales; family Micrococcaceae; genus Arthrobacter; species Arthrobacter sp. NPDC080073. The sequence goes on along the minus strand of NZ_JBFBKR010000001.1, from coordinate 104,114 downwards.
CGCCAGCATGGCCAACTTCACGGCCCTCGCGGCGGCCCGATGGCGCCAGCTGGAAAGCGTCGGCTGGGATGTCAACGCCGGGGGACTCCAAGGCGCCCCGGAACTGCGTGTCCTCGTCGGAGCCGAGCGGCACGAGAGCCTTGACATGGCACTGCGTTTCCTGGGGTTCGGGGCACCCGAAGTTGTGGGGGCGGACAAACAAGGCAGGATCGATCCAGCCGCGCTGCGGGCCGCGTTGGAAGCCGGCTCCGGTCCGGCAATCGTGTGTCTCCAGGCCGGGAACCTGCATTCCGGAGCTTTCGATCCGTTCCTCGAGGCGATTCCGGCCGCAAAGGATCACGGCGCGTGGGTCCACGTTGACGGAGCCTTCGGCCTATGGACAGCGGCCGTGCCGGGACTGCGGCATCTGGTCGAAGGCGTCGAGTTGGCCGATTCGTGGGGAACCGATGCCCACAAGACCCTCAACGTTCCGTACGACGCCGGAATCGTGGTGGTACGCGACGTTGCCGCCCTGCGGTCCGCCATCGGCATGCACGCCGAATACTTGATGCAGGATGACCACGGCCCCGGCGACCCTATGGAAAAGGTGCCGGAGTTGTCCCGCCGTGCCAGGGGAGTACCGGTGTGGGCGGCCTTGCGTTCCTTGGGTGGCGACGGCGTGCGGGAGCTCGTCGCAGGACGTGCGGAGTGTGCCGCGGAATTGGCCAGACGGCTTGCCGGAGTGCCCGGCGTCGAGGTCCTCAACGACGTAGTGTTCACGCAGTTGTCCCTGGCCTTCGGTTCAGACGAGAGGACCCGCGCCGTCACGGACTTCATCATGGCCGACGGGAGGGTCTGGATGCCCGGTTCGCGCTGGCAGGGCAGGGACATCCTGCGTGTTTCGGTGACCAACTGGTCAACGGATTCGGCCGACCTGGACATCGCGGTTCAGGCCGTCAAAGACGCTCTGGAGGCCACCGGCTAAGCCGGCGCCTGGACGCCCCGGCGCCACGGAGCTAAGTCGAGGCGGCCAGTCCCGGTTCGGGTAGGTCGTGCGCGGCGGGCAGCCCGTCCAGGGGCCGTCCTGCGAGGGTGCTCGCAACCCACAAGGAGCGTGCCAGATCGCCCTCATGCCGTGGTTTTCCGGCATACCACAGGGCGTTTTCGACCTCGCGGACCAGGCTCCATTCCCGGGCCGCTTCGCCGTCCAGGCCGGCAGCGCTGCTGAAATCCGCGCAGCGCTCCAGGAGCGCAACTTCCGGAGCCGTCGTGGAGAGATCGCGGATGCGGTTCCACAGGATCGGGGCGACGGCGAATTCCGCTTCACCGATCATCGGTTGCGGATCGATCGCCACATATCCGCGTTGTCCGATGGCCTGGGCGCCGTTGCGAGGGCCACGGAGGGCGCCATTGAGGTGGGGGAGGATATTCATGAAATGCAGGTCGCAATGCACCAGGACATCCCTGCCCGCCCGGCGCCCGACAGCGCCCCGCGTTTGGCATACCTCCAACGCGGCTTCGAGGAGCCAGCGGGGGAAAGGGCGGCCAAGTCGCTCCCAGTCGGCAGGCAGTTCATCGCTCCAGCGCTCGGCACGGGCCGCTATGTGCTCGAACTCCTTCCATTCCGGCCGATCGTCCGGCTCGATGCTGAGTTCCCTCATGAGCGATCCCCAGACGTCGCGGGCGTCGTCCATCGGGGCGCTCTGCAGCCAGCTGACGGCGTCGAGCCGCTCCAGGAGCATCGCGCAGGAGGCCGCATCGGCGTCGAGCAGCTTGACGGCCCCGGTACCGCCCCACAGGGCCAGCGCATGCCGTTCGACGAGGGCCTCCCCGTGCGGGAACGCAATCTTGAGTACCGCACGGGCGCCCTTGTGGAGGACCGGAATGACGATCCCGCCGTGGCCGTTCCATGGTTCCGCGCCAGGTTCCAGGTCCACGGACAGCTGCCAGCGTTCCAAGCTGGCGTCGATCAGCCCGGGCAGCCCTGAGAGCCACGCCCGCCCCTCCGCTGTGCGGGAGTAGCGTGCCTGGAGGTCGCCAGGGATGGAAACGAAGGTAGTCATCACTGTCAGCCTACCCAAGCCGGTCCGGGAGCGGTTCAGACCACTCCGGAGGAGCCCAGGAGGCTTCCGATGAAGAACGTCGCGGCAAGCGCAAGGGCTCCGCCGATGACGACGCGCAGGGCGGCCCGGGTCTTCGAGCTGCCGCCGATCCATGCTCCTATCGCTCCGGTGATTGCCAGCGCGAGCAGCACGGAAATGAAGGTCAGCGGTACACGCAGCCCCGGGGGCGGGAGCAGGATCGCGAGCATCGGCAGCACCGCGCCGAGGGTGAAGGCAATGGCGGAGGCGAAGGCCGCATGCCACGGGCTGACGATGTCGTCCTCGTCAATGTTCAATTCGGCGGAAAGGTGTGCGGCCAGGGCGTCGTGCTCGGTCAGCTCCGCGGCCACTTTCCGCGCGGTTTCAGGCCGCAGGCCCTTGGCCTCGTAGATCGCAGTCAATTCGGCCAGCTCTTCTTCGGGTTCCTCGGCAAGCTCCCGGCGTTCCTTCTCGATGAGCGCCTTCTGGCTATCGCTTTGGCTGCTGACGGATACGTACTCGCCGAGTGCCATGGACACCGCGCCGCCCACGAGTCCCGCTGCTCCAGCAGCGAGGATGGCGCCGGTGTTCGTCGTGGCGCCGGCGACGCCCACCACGATGGCGGCAACGGAAACGATTCCGTCATTGGCGCCAAGGACCCCGGCCCGGAGCCAGTTGAGCCTGTGGGCGAGGTCGTTGGCGTGTGGTTCGTTCTCGTGCAGGGCTGCAGTTTCGATGGAAGCCATGCTACAAGCCAAGCACTTGGAAACTGCTGTCGCCAGCAAAGAAAGGCTTTCCTATGGAGCCGGGGTAGCGGTCGGCAGCGGGGGCAGCGCCGTGTTGTCGATTGAAAGTCCGGCGAAGGGGCCAACGGGAGTTCCCCAAGCCTGGGTGCGTTTGGCGGTGTCGACAAGCCCGTCAATCGCCCATTGGCGCGTGCCGCCCTCCGATAACGCCACGAGGTCGGCGTAGGCAGTCAGCGAGCTGGCCTCCATGCTTCCCAGCGCCAGTCCGGGTTTGGCGGCGAAAGTGGCAGGCAGGCGATAGCCGGCCTCCAGAGGAGGCGTGGCGATGCAGTGCAGCCGGCCTTGCGCCTCCGCTCCCCGGAGCAGCTCCTGATGGCGCGCCAACCAGGTGGCCGCCGTCACCGATGCCTTCGGGTCCAGCTTGGTCAGGGCCACTTGGTAGGCATAGATCGCCTCTTGTTCGGAGCTGACGACGGCGGCAAGGGCTGCGGGCAGATCGGCCTTGGTGGGTGCCGTTCCGGGTGCCGGTGCCGTCGGCGTGCCCGCAGAGGCAGGGCAGCCCGGCGGTGGTGTCGGGGCCGTACTCGCCTCAGCCGGAGTCGCCGGCAGCGGCAAGCCCCAGGCCGCGGCCAGCCGCGATGACTCAAGCAGTTGGGCGGTCCCGACGGCGGCAAGCAGCCGTGCCATGCCGCCGTCGGCGTTCGCGGCGTCCGCCAAGCGACGGGAAGCGCTCGAGGCGAGCGCGGAGACAAAGCCGGCCCGCGTCGGCCGGTCCCGGGTGGCGCCGGGACCCGGGGAAGCGGTAGGGGTATTCGAAGCCGAAGGGCTGGAAGGTTGCAGCAGCGCCCGTGCCTGGCTTGTCAGCAACATCACAGTGTCCGTGCTCTCCAGGAGGGATGCGCTGGCGAGGAGTGTCTCGGTCGAGGAGAGCGCTTCGGAACGCGCAGTTTCGGAAAACGGCACCGCCGGGGGCCTTCCGGCGTCCCGCGGGACAAGCACGGCGCCGACGCCGAGGACGAGTACTGCGAGGAAAGCCAGCAGGAGGGCCTTCATCCAGCCATGGCTCCGTGGTTTCTCAACAGTCTCGTGGTTCACAACAGACTATGGTGTCACGCTCACGGACAAGTTGCGTTCCCGCGGAGGGGGCCCTGTGCACCACGCCGCCGCAAATGTCGTTAAGCTAGTAGTCACAACATCATCTATCGGGAGGCGGCTGGCCAGTGAGTCATTCGGAAGCCACGACTTCAACAGACCAGGCTGGAACGGATCCGACGAGTCCAGCACAACACGAGGTCCGCAACCCCGAGGAAAGCAGGCTGAAGGCGCTTCTGGAGCCCGCGGTCCTGGCGAGCCGGCTCTATCTCGAGGATGTTGCTATCCACGTTGCCGGTTCGCACCGGGTAGTCCACGTGGTCATCGACCTGCCCCAGGAGGAAACCGGCGGCGTCAGCCTGGACGTCATCGCGGAAATCTCCCGCGCTCTCTCGGACATCCTGGATAACGATCCAGGCACCGACGGCCGCCCCTACGACCTTGAGGTCTCCTCGCCCGGAGTCGGCCGGCCCCTCACGGAGCCCCGCCACTGGCACCGGGCCCGCGGACGCATGGTCAAGGTCAACGTGATCCAGGGAGAGAACCTGACGGGCCGTATCCAGTCCGTCGACGACGACGGCGTCACACTGGTTCCCGAGCAAGAGGTCAAGAAGGGCATGAAGCCCAAGCAGGGCGAACCCGTGAAAATTCCTTTCGACAGGATCCGCCAAGGAAAAGTCGAGATAGAGTTCAGCCACCTCAACGAGGCCGCGCTGGAAGACGAGTACAACGGACCTTCCGAGGAGGCCTAATGGATATTGACATGAGTGCGCTGAGACTCCTGGAGCGTGAGCGTGAAATCCCGCTGGACCTCCTGATTCCCACCATCGAGCAGGCGCTCCTGGTGGCCTACCACAAGACGCCGGGCGCTTTCGAAAAGGCCCGTGCCGAGCTGGACCGCAAGAGCGGGCACGTGACCATCTGGGCTACGGAAATCGACGACGACGGCGAAGCCATCGGCGAGTTCGAGGACACTCCTGCGGGATTCGGCCGTATCGCGGCGAGCACCGCACGGCAGATCATCCTGCAGCGCCTGCGCGACGTCGAGGACGACAACGTCCTTGGCGAATTCAAGGGCCGTGAAGGTGAACTCGTTGCCGGCCTGATCCAGCAGGGAAACAACCCGCACATGATCCAGGTGAACCTCGGTTCCGTGGAAGCCCTGCTGCCGCCGCCCGAGCAGGTGCCGGGGGAGAAGTACACCCACGGCAACCGCCTGCGCGCGTTCGTGGTGGACGTCCACCGCGGCGCCAAGGGACCCTCCATCACGCTGTCGCGTTCACACCCGGGCCTCGTCCGGAAGCTTTTCGAACTGGAGGTCCCGGAGATCGCGGACCGTTCCGTCGAGATCGTGGCACTGGCACGCGAGGCCGGTCACCGCACCAAGATGGCCGTCAAGGCCAACACTCCCGGCATCAACGCCAAGGGTGCCTGCATTGGTGAAATGGGCTCCCGCGTCCGCGCAGTCATGACCGAACTCAACGACGAAAAGATCGACATTGTCGACTTCAGCGAAGATCCGGCGACCTTCATCGCCAACTCCCTGTCGCCGTCGCGCGTGAATTCGGTCACTATCACCGACGAAGCCACGCGCTCCGCCCGGGTGGTTGTTCCCGATTACCAGCTGTCCCTCGCCATCGGCAAGGAAGGCCAGAACGCGCGCCTCGCAGCCAAGCTGACCGGCTGGCGGATCGACATCGTCTCCGACGCCACTCCGCCCAAGGGCAACTGAACACACCAAACCGTGCCGGGCCCCGGATCCTTGCGCATTGTGGATTCGGTGGCCGGGCCCTCGGGGGCTTAGAATAGATGGAACCGGGCCTATGCCCGGTATCCGTGCGCTTTGGCGTGCTTGCGGCTTGTGGGGCAACAAACTCCAACAAGGCAAGGGCGCGCGCCGAGCAAAGCAGAACCGCAGAAGACAGGTAAAGACACTGAGGCAGGTTGATACACCCAGTGACTGAACTGCTTCACACCAGGCACCAGCCTGTGCGCACCTGCATCGGATGCCGGAAACAAGGCAAGCGGAGCGAGTTGATCCGGCTTGTCGCCGAAGGCGGCGGGTCACCCGTCGTCCTGGTGGATGAACGACGCCGGATGGCTGGCCGGGGTGCGTGGCTGCACCCCAGCACCACATGCCTGATGCTGGCAAGCAAACGGCGTGCTTTCGCAAGGGCCCTAGCGGGCGCAAGTGAAATCACCGCCGTCGAAAGCTACCTGGCGGCAGTCATGCCCCCTGCGGACACCCCGTGAAAGCAGGAAAACCGTCCAAACCTGAAAGCGGGTCAGAAAACTGATGGAAACCCGATGAGTTCCCAGCGATGAGTGCGCAACGATGACAACTTTGTTGCGCTCTGCACAGGGCCTATCCGCCGCATTCGCGGCAGGGGCCCGCAGTAAGAATTAGACGGTTCGTGCCTGGCTCGGTGCGGACCGAGACAGGAGAAATGTGGCCAAGGTCCGCGTACATGAGCTCGCCAAAGAGCTCGGTATTACTTCCAAAGATGCAGTGACAAAACTGCAGGAATTGGGCGAATTCGTTCGCTCCGCCTCATCAACAATCGAGGCACCGGTCGTGAAGAAGCTTCGCGACGCCTACCCGGGTGCCGGCGCTGCAAAGGCGGCTGCCCCGGCAGCACCTCGCATGACAGCCCCCGCGGCACCCGCCGCACCCGCAGCATCCCGCCCGGCTCCGGGCCCCGCTGCGCCCAAGGCTCCGGTTCCCGCCCCCAAGGCTGAGACCCCCGCCCCGGCAGCGCCTGCGGCTCCCGCGGCTGCAGCAAGTCCTGTTTTCGCCAAGCCGGGCGCCCGTCCGGCACCCAAGGCCGAAGCCCCTGCCCCGGCACGTCCGGGCAGCCAGGCACCGCGGCCCGGCGGCCCCCGTCCGGGCAACAACCCGTTCGCGACCTCGCAGGGCATGCCCCGCGGCCGTGGCGACGGCGAGCGTCCTCCCCGTCCGGGCAACAACCCCTTCGCAACATCGCAGGGCATGCCCCGTTCCGGTGGCCGCACTGATGGCGAACGTCCCGGCGGTCCGCGTCCCGCGGCCGGCGCAGGCGGTCCCCGTCCCGCAGCCGGTTCCGGTGGTCCGCGTCCGGGTGCCCCGCGCCCCGGTGCTCCCCGTCCGGGTGCTCCGCGCCCCGCAGGTGGTGCCGCAGGAAACCGTCCCAGCCCCGGCATGATGCCCAACCGCACCGAGCGTCCCGCTCCCGCCGGCGCAGGCCGTCCGGGTGGCGCTGGCCGTCCCGGTGGTGGCGGCCCCGGCCGTCCGGGTGGCGCTCCTGGCGCAGGCACCGGTGGCGGAGCTCCCGCCGGCGGTGGCTTCGGCAAGGGTGGCCGCGGACGCGGCGGTACCCAGGGTGCCTTCGGCAAGGGTGGCGCAGGACGCGGCAAGCAGCGCAAGTCGAAGCGTGCAAAGCGTCAGGAACTGGAGCAGATGAGTGCTCCGTCGCTGGGCGGCGTATCCGTACCCCGCGGCGACGGCAACACCGTGGTCCGGCTCCGTCGTGGCTCGTCCATCACGGACTTCGCCGACAAGATCGAGGCGAACCCCGCCGCACTGGTCACCGTTCTGTTCCACCTCGGTGAAATGGCAACGGCTACGCAGTCGCTGGACGAAGACACCTTCGGCCTGCTGGGTGTTGAACTCGGTTACCAGATCCAGGTAGTTTCGCCGGAAGACGAAGAGCGCGAGCTCCTCGACTCCTTCGACATCGACCTTGATGCCGAACTGGAAGCCGAAGGCGACGACGTCCTCGAACCGCGTCCCCCGGTTGTCACTGTCATGGGTCACGTTGACCACGGTAAGACCCGACTGCTCGACGCCATCCGGAAGACCAATGTGGTTGCCGGCGAACACGGCGGCATCACGCAGCACATCGGTGCCTACCAGATCAGCCACATCCACGAAGGCGTTCCGCGCGACATCACCTTCATTGACACCCCCGGTCACGAGGCGTTCACCGCCATGCGTGCACGTGGTGCCAAGGTCACCGACATCGCCATCCTGGTTGTCGCAGCCGACGACGGTGTCATGCCGCAGACGGTGGAAGCACTCAACCACGCACAGGCGGCCAACGTGCCGATCGTCGTCGCGGTCAACAAGATCGACAAGGAAGGTGCGAACCCGGACAAGGTCAAGGGCCAGCTCACCGAGTACGGTCTGGTTCCCGAAGAATACGGTGGCGACACCATGTTCGTTGAGGTCTCTGCCCGCCAGAACATCAACATCGATGAACTGATCGACGCCGTCCTGCTGACCGCAGACGCCGCTTTGGACCTGCGCGCCAACCCGGACAAGGACGCTCGAGGCATTGCCATCGAAGCGAACCTGGACAAGGGCCGCGGTTCCGTGGCCACCGTCCTGGTCCAGTCCGGTACCCTGGCCGTTGGTGACACGATCGTGGCCGGTACGGCCCACGGCCGCGTCCGTGCCATGTTCGACGAAGACGGCAACGCCCTCGACGTCGCGCTTCCGTCCCGTCCGGTCCAGGTCCTGGGTCTGTCCAACGTGCCGCGTGCAGGTGACACCTTCCTGGTGACCTCCGACGAGCGTACGGCCCGCCAGATCGCTGAAAAGCGTGAAGCAGCCGACCGCAACGCGGCACTGGCCAAGCGTCGCAAGCGCATCAGCCTGGAAGACTTCGACCAGGCAGTTGCCGCGGGCAAGATCGACACCCTCAACCTCATCCTCAAGGGTGACGTTTCCGGTGCCGTCGAAGCCCTCGAAGACGCACTGCTCAAGATCGACGTCGGCGACGAAGACGTTCAGCTGCGGGTCATCCACCGCGGTGTGGGTGCCATCACGCAGAACGACGTCAACCTCGCCACGGTGGACAACGCCATCATCATCGGCTTCAACGTCAAGCCCGCCGAGCGCGTGGCCGACCTTGCCGATCGTGAAGGCGTGGACATGCGCTTCTACTCCGTCATCTACTCGGCAATCGATGACATCGAGCTGGCCCTCAAGGGCATGCTCAAGCCGGAGTACGAGGAAGTCCAGCTCGGTACCGCCGAGGTCCGCGAAGTCTTCCGTTCTTCCAAGTTCGGAAACATCGCCGGTTCCATCGTGCGCTCGGGCGTCATCCGCCGTAACACGAAGGCACGCGTCAGCCGCGATGGCAAGGTTATCGGCGACAACCTCACCGTTGAGACGCTCAAGCGCTTCAAGGACGACGCCACCGAGGTCCGCACGGACTTCGAGTGTGGTATCGGTCTTGGCTCGTACAACGACATCAACGAAGGTGACATCATCGAGACCTTCGAGATGCGCGAAAAGCCGCGCGTCTAAGGACGAAAAATAGAGGGCGGGGCCGTTGGATATTGTCCGGCGGCTCCGGCCCGTTCCGCCGATATGGGGGCCCCGCCCCTTCGCTGGGTGGCAAAGGATCTGCGATCCTTTGCCACCCAGCTTCGGCAGGCCCGATGCCACTCCCGGGCCCCCATATCGGCTCCACGGGCCTCGGTTGGGACCTCGCCTCAGCTTCGGGTCTTTCGCGAGTGGCATTTGTTGAACTTAAGTACGCAAGTTGCTAACGCGCCGTCGTACGCAAATTTTAGGAGTTGTCATGGCTGATCCGGCACGTGCTGCCAAGTTGGCGCAGCGGATTAAGGTTGTTGTTGCTGAGGCACTGGGCCGGCGGATCAAGGATCCGCGGGTTGAGGGCATCACTATTACGGATGCCCGCGTCACCAATGATCTTCAGCACGCCACCGTGTACTACACCGTCTTCGGTGACGAAGCCGCTCATTCGGATGCTGCCCGGGCGTTGGAAAAGGCCAAGGGTGTTTTGCGTCAGGAAGTGGGCCGCAACATCACGGTGCGGCTGACTCCTACCTTGGAATTCGTTGCAGACCTTATTCCGGTCAATGCCTCGAACCTTGAGGAGCTGTTGCGCACCGCCAAGCAGCGCGACGCCGAGGTGGCCGCGCTGGCCGCCGGCGCCAAGCACGCCGGCGATGCAGACCCGTACAAGAGCGATGCCGTGCAAGACGCGGACATCGACGAAGACGACTTTGACGAAGAAGACATCGACCTGCGTGCCGATGAAGCCATCGACGAAGACGGTGGCAAGTAGTCCAGCGCTTCCCGGACGGGACCGGATCAGCAGCCCTTAGGGCTGCAGGATCCGGTCCTTCCTGTTTAAACCCTGTTTAACCGTGAAAAGCCGCGCCAAATTGACGGGCCGTCGCTAAGATCGGAGCATGTCGGCGCACGATGCAGCTCAGAGTCCCGAAGACTACCTCGAACACGCGCTGCGGCTCGCGGTGCAGAACGTCGCCGACGGCGGCGGCCCTTTCGGCGCCGTCGTGGTCACCCCGGACGGACGGCTCCATGACGGCGTCAACCGGGTCACCCGCGACAACGACCCCACAGCGCACGCCGAAGTGGTGGCCATCAGGCGGGCTGCGTCGGAACTTGGAAGCTTCAATCTCAGCGGCTCGGTGCTCTACTCAAGCTGCGAGCCGTGCCCTTTGTGCCTCTCGGCAGCCCTATGGGGCCGCGTGAGCCGGGTCTACTTTGCCGCGGATCGGCATGGGGCTGCAGCCGCCGGCTTCGACGATGCAGTGTTCTACGAATATTTCGACGGCAACAGGCCTGAACTGCTGCCCGTCCAACATACGGAGGTCGCCGCGTCGGAGGCTCCATTCGATGCCTGGCGCGGGCACAAAAACCGGACCAACTACTGAAACCGGCCGCCGCCAGCCAAAACGCCGCCAGCCAAGCGCCGGCCGCTACACGCGTTCCGGAAGCCGCCCCACGCCGTCGAGCAGCTGCTGGTGATCACCGCACAACGCGATCCTGATCCACCCCTCGCCGATGGAACCGAATGCGGTGCCCGGCGCGACGGCCACCCCGGAATCCTTGAGGTACCGGTGCACCCAGCCACGCACGTCCCCGCCGCTCACATGCGAGACGTCCGCCCAGAGATAGAAAGCTCCCTGCGCGCCGAGGAAGGGAATGCCCTTCTCCGCAAGCACCGCCGAGGCGGCGTCGCGGTTGGAACGGTAATGCTCCCGTGCGGTGTCCACATAGTCCTGCGGGCCGGTCAGCGCAGCGACCGCAGCGTATTGGGAAGGCGAAGCCACGCAGGAAACGATCGCTTCCATGACGTTGTTCATCGTCCGTTCCAGGCCGGGCGGGCAAATGAGCGCGCCGATCCGCAGCCCAGTGAGCCCGTACGTTTTGGACAGGGTCAGGGACGTGAAGACGCGTGCCTCTCCGGGAACAGTGCTGTCGAAGCGGGCGGGGCTCGTGTGTGGAACGTCGAAGGTGAATGCTTCGTAGCATTCATCCGAAATGATCCACAGATCGTGTTTGACGGCCAATTCCACGAGCTGGCGCGTCGTTTCCTCGCAGATCACCGCGCCCAAGGGATTGGACGGCGAATTCAGGACCAACACTTTCGTGCGGGGCGTGATCAGCGCCTCGATGTCCTCGATGCGGGGTTGGAACTCGTGCTCGGGATAGAGCGGATACCGCACCGGGACGGCGTTCAGCAAATGGCTCGTCATCGCAAAAGTAGGGTAGCCAGGGTTGGGAATCAGGATCTCGTCCCCGGGGGAAAGGAGCAGGCTCATCGCGAAGTGCAACCCCTGCTGGGCTCCGTCCACGACGTACACGCGCTCCGCCCCTAGATCCACTTTGTTGTGGGCACGGAACCGATCGGCGAAGGCTTCACGCAGCGCCGGGATCCCGGCATTGGGGGTGTAGTTCGTCTCGTCCCTGTCCAGGCATGCAATCCCCGCGTCCAGGATGTGCCGGGGCAGCGCGAAGCCGGGCTCGCCGATGCTGAGGACAATCGCCCCCGGGGTGGCCCACGCGGCCTCGGTGATCTCGCGGATCTGGTTGACGGGCACTTCGCGGACGTGTGCGGCAAGCTCAGGCATGGGAGCCATCTTAGCCGCGGTCCCGGACCGCTCAGGGAAGGGCCGGGCCGCAGGATGCATGCCCCGGCGCGGATATACTGGGAGGCGTGCTTTCTGGACTGGTAATCGTTGACAAGCCGCAAGGATGGACCAGCCACGATGTGGTTGGACGGATGCGGCGACTGGCCGGTACCCGGAAAGTGGGCCATGCGGGGACCCTGGACCCCATGGCCACCGGCGTGCTCGTGCTTGGCATCAACAAGGCGACTCGACTGTTGACGTACATTGTCGGCACCTCCAAGACGTATTCGGCCACCATCCGGCTGGGCGAATCAACCATCACGGACGATGCCGAAGGCGACATCACCGAAAGCCGCAGCGCCGCCGAAGTCACCGAAGAGGCCATCAGGGCCGGCGTCGCGCAGCTCAGCGGCGAGATCCAGCAGGTTCCGAGCAGCGTCAGCGCCATCAAGGTCAACGGCGAACGGTCCTACGCGCGCGTCCGTTCGGGGCAAGAGGTCAAGCTCGCCGCCCGGCCCGTGACCATCCACCGTTTCGAGATCCACGCCATCCGGAGAATCGACGACGGCAGGGTGGTGGACATCGACGTGACCGTCGAGTGCTCCTCAGGCACCTACATCCGCGCGCTGGCACGCGACCTCGGCGAGGCTCTCGGCGTCGGCGGCCATCTCACGGCGCTTCGCCGCACCCAGGTGGGGCCGTATTCGCTGGAGCAGGCCCGCACCCTCGAACAGCTTGCCGAGGAACTCGAAGTCCTCGACATGTCCGCCGCCGCCCGCGCGCTCATGCCCAACCGGGAGTTGAGCGACGCCGAAACCACCGAGATCTCCTTTGGCCGCAGGATCGCCGCGGGGCCCGCTGCCGGCACGGCCGACGCGGCCACCGCCGAGAACCCGGCGGCCGCGTTCTCGCCGGCAGGGGAGCTGGTGGCGTTGTTGGCCGACGCGGGGAGTTTCGCCAAGCCTGTCCTGGTGTTCGCCCCCGACAACGAAAAGCAGGCCAACTAGCCATGGACGGATACTTTTACGCTGTCCTGGTAGTGGGCCTGCTGTCCACGATCATTTGCGTCGTGGCGGGCATCATGAAGAAGGCCCCCAACGACGTCACCATACTGTCCGTCGCCGCCGTCGAACTCGTCCTGCTGGTCTACCTGGTGGGATCGATCATCCGTGTCGCGATGGGTGAAAAGATCGCGGGGGAGCCCTGGGAATTCTGGGGCTACATCATTACGGCACTGATCCTCCCCGTCGTCGCGGTCTACTGGTCCATCCTGGAACGGACCCGTTGGAGCAATTTCGTCATGGGTGCCGTGGGCGTCACCGCGTTGGTCATGGCGGCCCGCATGAACCAGATCTGGTACTGACATTGGAAGAAGCACAAGAAGTGACTGTTGAAACCACCGGCAAGAAGAACCGGGACACCCGCAACACCGGGCCCGGGAGGCTGCTGATTGCGGTCTACGCGGTGTTCGCGATCTCTGCCACGGCCCGTGCCGGCTACCAGATCCTGACCAAGTTCGCGGATGCTCCCTTGGCCCACATCCTCTCGGCCTTCGCCGCCGTGGTGTACATCGTGGCCACAGTTTCCCTCGCGAAGCCGGGCCGCACATGGTTCAAGGTATCGCTCGCGGCGGTCCTCGTGGAGATGGTCGGAGTGGTGGTGGTTGGTGCCATCAGCCTTTTCGATCCTGTGGCTTTCCCGCACGACACCGTGTGGTCCTTGTTCGGACGCGGATACGGCTTTGTGCCGTTGATCCTGCCGGTCCTGGGCCTGTTGTGGCTCTATCGCCGGCGCCCGGCACGGCTCCCGCACTAGGAATCAGGGCCCTCCCGTCCTGGCATGCCAGCCCCGGGATAGCGGGTAACCTTAGAGAATTCCGGCGCCGGACCAGGTCGCCGGGCAGCGAATACCAGCAGTAAAAGGCGAGGTTGATGGTCCACATCTGGAACGATCCCACCGAGGTCCCCGAGGATTTCGGTCCCAGCGTCGTTACCATCGGCAACTTTGACGGCGTCCACCGCGGACACCAGCAGGTGCTGACGCAGTTGTTGCGCACGGCAGGGCAGCACGGTGCGCGGTCCGTCGTCGTGACTTTCGATCCCCACCCGGCCCTGGTCCACCGGCCCGACTCCGCACCGGAGCTCCTCATGGGGCTCCAGGACAAGCTCGATGCCCTGGCCGGCACGGGCGTGGACGCCGTCCTCGTCATGAAATACAACCTCACGCTGGCGGCCATGACACCTGAGGAATTCGTCGTCAACGTCCTGCTGGAAGGGCTTCACGCGGCACACGTTGTGGTGGGCCACGATCTCCGTTTCGGGGTGGGAAATTCCGGCGACGTCGGCACCATGCAGGAATTGGGTGAGAAACTCGGATTCGGCGTCCACGTGGTCAATGAGTTCGGCGCGCAAGGCTTTCCAGTCCACGACGACGGCGGCACGGACCGCCGCTGTTCCTCCACCTGGGTGCGCGAGGCCCTTGCCGAAGGCGACGTCGAGACTGCGGCTGCCGTCCTCGGCCGCCCGCACAGGATGCGCGGCGAAGTGGTCCACGGCGCTGCGCGCGGACGCGCCCTGGGCTTTCCCACGGCGAACCTGGACCACGGCGCAACGGGCTACGTCCCCGCGGATGGAATCTACGCCGGCTGGCTCATCGACGAATCCGGAACCCGCTGGCCCGCCGCAATTTCGGTCGGTTCCAACCCCACGTTCGACGGCGTGAGCCGCCAGGTGGAAGCGCATGTGATCGACCGCCCGGAGGAAGCGGTGGAGGACTTCAACCTCTATGGCCAGACTGTCGTTGTGGAATTTACCGCGCGGCTGCGGGGCATGGTGGCCTACCGCGGGCCCGAGGCCCTGGTGGAGCAGATGCGTCTTGACGTCGTCCAGGCCCACGGTCTCCTGCTGGACAAGTAGCCCCCACCGTGAGCGTTGAGAAGAACACCCGGCCACTGGACGAAGGCATCGTCAAGGATTTCAGCTCGCGCATGAGCTACGGCTCCTACCTTCAGCTGCCCTTGCTGCTCAGCGCCCAGCAACCTGTCAGCCAGCCGGAGCACCATGACGAGCTTTTATTCATCATCCAGCACCAAACCACCGAGCTCTGGCTGAAGCTGGTCCTGCACGAGCTCCGCAGCGCGGCCGCGTGGCTGCGCGAGGGCGATCTTGGTTCCGCGCTCAAAGCCATCGCACGCGTCAAGCACATCCAGAAGACGCTCACCGAGCAATGGTCGGTGCTCGCGACGCTCACCCCTACGGAGTATTCCCAGTTCCGCGGCTTCCTGGGCAATGCCTCCGGGTTCCAGTCGGCCCAGTACCGCGCGGTCGAGTTCATCCTCGGCAACAAGAACGCCAAGATGTTGCCGGTGTTCGACTCGGATCCGGAGTCCAGGTCCATGCTCGAGGAGCTCCTGAACGCCCCGAGCATCTACGACGAATTCCTGGCCTACCTGGCCCGGCACGGCTACGACGTTCCACGGTCGGTCCTGGACCGGGAGGTGACCCGTGCCCACGAGTTTGACCCCGGGCTCTTGCCGCTTTTCAAGCACATCTATGAACATGCCGCAGACAACTGGGCGGCCTACGAAGCCTGCGAAGAACTGGTGGACCTGGAAGACAACTTCCAATTGTGGCGCTTCCGGCACCTCCGCACCGTCCAGCGGACCATCGGCATGAAGACGGGAACCGGAGGCTCAAGCGGTGTTTCCTTCCTGCAGAAGGCGCTTGACTTGACGTTCTTCCCGGAACTTTTCGCGGTCCGGACCGAGATCGGGCAGTGAGCGGCGCTCCTCTTTGAGGAGGGTCACACCGCAGCTTTCGACAAGATTGCCGGGCTGCCGGTAAACTGAGGGATGGATCCGGCTGCAGTCCGTGGCGGCTGGACCTGTTTTGTGTGCGGTCATTGGCACAACACAACCCGGCAGCGAGGCGCTGAATCGGGACGCACGGCACAACTCTAGGAGTTCACGTGGCACTTGAAGCCGCTGTTAAGCAGTCCATCATCGAGGCATACGCAACGTCCAAGGGCGACACTGGTTCGCCTGAGGTCCAGATTGCAGTCCTGACTCAGCGGATCAAGGATCTGACTGAGCACATGAAGGAGCACAAGCACGACTTCCACACCCAGCGCGGTCTGCTGGCTATGGTTGGTCGTCGCAAGCGCATGCTGGGCTACCTCAAGAAGACTGACATTGCCCGCTACCGTGCGCTCATCGAGCGCCTCGGCCTGCGCCGCTAGTTTGACTTCGGGCGGCCCGATCCTCCGTGGACCGGGCCGCCTTTTCTCCATAACTAAATCCAACACTTAACAGGAGTTCAACCGCATCGCGCATTCGCGGTCCTCGGTAGTGATCCCCGGGAACAGTCTTCTGTGATGAAGGCGCAGCCCGTGGGTCTCGATCGATGACCGGGTGTCGTACAGGCCAGGAACAGACGCTGGCCTGGGTCGATGCGGGAGGACTTCCGCTAAACAAGAAACGGAGGTGACTCTCAATGGAGGGTCCCGAAATCCAGTTCTCAGAAGCCATCATCGACAACGGCCGCTTCGGCAAGCGTGTTATCCGCTTCGAAACCGGCCGCCTCGCCAAGCAGGCAGCCGGCGCCGCGATGGTCTACATCGACGAAGACACTGCACTGCTGTCCGCAACCACCGCAGGCAAGTCCCCGCGTGAAGGCTTCGACTTCTTCCCTCTGACTGTCGACGTCGAAGAGCGCATGTACGCCGCCGGCCGCATCCCGGGCTCGTTCTTCCGCCGTGAAGGCCGCCCGTCCACCGAAGCCATCCTGGCTTGCCGCCTCATGGACCGCCCCCTGCGCCCTGCGTTCGTCAAGGGCCTGCGCAACGAGGTCCAGATCGTCGTCACCGTATTGGCGATCAACCCGGACGAGCTCTACGACGTCGTGGCCATCAACGCCTCGTCCATGTCCACCCAGCTCTCCGGACTCCCGTTCTCCGGCCCGATCGGTGGCGTCCGCGTCGCCCTCATCGCCGACGAACAGGGCACCGAATGGGTTGCTTTCCCGAAGCACTCCCAGCTTGAGAACGCCGTCTTCAACATGGTTGTTGCCGGCCGGGTTGTGTCGGGTTCCGACGGTGACGACGTCGCCATCATGATGGTCGAAGCCGAAGCCACGGACAACTCCTGGAACCTCATCAAGGAACAGGGCGCCACCGCTCCCACCGAAGAGGTCGTTTCCGAAGGTCTCGAGGCCGCCAAGCCGTTCATCAAGGCCCTCTGCGAGGCCCAGGCCGACCTGGCCGCCCGCGCTGCCAAGCCGACAGTTGAGTTCCCGGTCTTCCTGGACTACCAGGACGATGTTTACGCCGCTGTTGAAGCTGCCGCTGCGGAGAAGCTTGCTGCTGTCTTCCAGATCGCCGACAAGCAGGACCGCGACAACGCCTCCGACGAGCTCAAGGACGAGGTCCTTGGCGCCCTCGCCGGCGAGTTCGAGGGCCGCGAGAAGGAACTCTCCGCAGCCTTCCGCTCCCTGACCAAGCAGGTTGTCCGCCAGCGTATCCTCAAGGACCAGATCCGCATCGACGGCCGTGGCCTGACGGACATCCGCCAGTTGACTGCCGAGGTAGAGGTCCTGCCGCGCGTTCACGGTTCCGCCATCTTCGAGCGCGGCGAAACCCAGATCATGGGTGTCACCACGCTGAACATGCTCAAGATGGAACAGCAGATCGACTCGCTGTCTCCCGTCACGCGCAAGCGGTACATGCACAACTACAACTTCCCGCCGTACTCCACCGGCGAGACCGGCCGCGTCGGTTCCCCGAAGCGCCGCGAGATCGGCCACGGTGCACTCGCCGAGCGCGCCCTGGTTCCGGTCCTGCCGTCCCGCGAGGAATTCCCGTACGCCATCCGCCAGGTGTCCGAGGCCCTCGGTTCCAACGGTTCGACGTCGATGGGTTCCGTCTGCGCCTCCACGCTGTCCCTGCTCAACGCAGGTGTGCCGCTGAAGGCCGCTGTTGCCGGTATCGCCATGGGCCTGGTTTCCGACCAGGTTGACGGCCAGACCCGCTACGCCGCCCTGACCGACATCCTCGGCGCCGAAGACGCTTTCGGCGACATGGACTTCAAGGTTGCCGGTACTTCCGAGTTCGTCACCGCCATCCAGCTCGACACCAAGCTCGACGGCATCCCGGCGTCGGTCCTGGCTGCAGCCCTGAAGCAGGCCCGCGAAGCCCGCCTGCACATCCTGGACGTCATCAACGCCGCCATCGACACTCCGGACGAGCTCTCCGAGTTCGCACCGCGCGTGATCGCCGTCAACATCCCCGTTGACAAGATTGGTGAAGTCATTGGCCCTAAGGGCAAGATGATCAACCAGATCCAGGAAGACACCGGCGCCGACATCTCCATCGAGGACGACGGCACCGTCTACATCGGCGCTACCAACGGTCCGTCTGCAGAAGCAGCCCGCGCCGCGATCAACGCCATCGCCAACCCGCAGATCCCGGAAATCGGTGAGCGTTACCTGGGCACGGTCGTCAAGACCACCACCTTCGGCGCGTTCGTTTCCCTGACCCCGGGCAAGGACGGCCTGCTGCACATCTCCGAGCTGCGCAAACTCGCCAGCGGCAAGCGCGTGGACAACGTCGACGACGTCGTTTCCGTGGGCCAGAAGATCCAGGTCGAGATCACCAAGATCGATGACCGCGGCAAGCTCTCCCTCTCCCCGGTTGTGGCCGAGGAAGAAGGCGCCGCCTCTGAAGAAGCTCCCGCCGAAGAGGCTGAAGTTTCCGCCGAGTAGCCTGAACCGGCAAACACACGGCAGGACCGGTGGACATGTCCACCGGTCCTGCCCGGTTTAACAACTAATTCCCGTCCCAGGGGCGATGCGCCCGCTGGTACGATTGCAGCCAGATTTGGCCCCATGATTTCCCGCAGAACTGAAAGGTCTTGATGACTGTCGTACCCCTCCCATTGGCGCAGACCGTGCCCGGCGGCGAATTGATCCATGGTGCCGAGGGCGGCCCCGTTGTCCGGCGTTCAGTGCTTCCGGGAGGCGTCCGGGTGCTGACCGAAGCCATGCCCGGGCAGCGTTCGGCAACCATCGGATTCTGGGTGGGAGTCGGCTCCCGCGACGAGGCGGACGGCCAGCACGGCTCCACCCATTTCCTCGAGCACCTCTTGTTCAAAGGCACCAAGAAGCGCACCGCCCTGGAAATCGCGTCTGCTTTCGACGAGGTCGGCGGTGAATCGAATGCGGCCACCGCGAAGGAAAGCACATGCTACTTTGCGCGGGTGCTGGACACGGACCTCCCGATGGCCATCGACGTCATTGCCGACATGATCACCGGCGCCGTCCTGGATCCTGCCGAACTTGAACAGGAACGGGACGTGATCCTTGAGGAAATCGCCATGGACAGCGATGACCCCACCGACGTCGCACATGAAAAGTTCGTGGCCGCCGTACTTGGCGTGCATCCGCTGGGACGCCCGATCGGCGGCACCCCTGCCGCCATCAAGGCGGTGTCCCGGGATTCCGTGTGGGCACACTACCAGCGCTACTACCGGCCGGACGAAATCGTCATCACCGCCGCGGGCGGCCTGGACCACGACGTCGTTTGCCGCCTCGTGCTCGATGCCCTGCGGACGGCCGGGTGGGAGCTGAAGGACACCGCAGCCCCCGTCGAGCGCCGCTCCACCGAACGGGCAGATATCACAGGTACTGCAGGGCTGCATGTGATCAAGCGTCCCGTGGAGCAGGCCAACATCATCATGGGTTGCCCCTCGATCGTGGCTACCGACGATCGTCGCTTCGTGATGAGCGTCCTGAACGCGGTCCTTGGCGGTGGCATGTCTTCACGCCTCTTCCAGGAGATCCGCGAAAAGCGGGGCCTCGTCTACTCCACCTATTCCTTTGCCTCCGCCTATGCGGACGCAGGCTACTTCGGCATGTACGCCGGCTGTACGCCGTCGAAGGTCAAACAGGTTCTCGAACTTTTAGGCGCCGAACTAGACAAGCTCGCTGCCGACGGAATCACGGAGGAGGAACTGCGCAAGGCCGTGGGCCAATTGCGCGGAGGAATCGTCCTGGCCCTTGAAGATACCGGATCCCGGATGTCCCGCCTTGGACGCGCCGAACTCGTTTCCGGCGAATTCCAGGACATCGACGAAACGCTGGCCCGCATCACGGCCGTCACCGCCGGACAAGTCCAGGAACTCGCCCGGGTGCTCGCCGAAGCCCCGCGCACCGTGACCGTCGTCGGGCCCTTCGAAGAAACAGAGACGTTCGGCCTCTAGGGGACATGCCCCCCGTTGGGGTCTGGGAGTGGACATAACCCTGATATGTCCATTCGTGGGTTGGACCAGGGGGCATGTCCGGTGGGGGCGTTGGATTCACCAATGGGACATGCCCTGCGTTTGAGCCTGGGAGTGGACATAACCCTGATATGTCCATTCGTGGGTTGGACCAGGGGGCATGTCCGGCGGTGGGTGTCGGATACAGCAGCGGGACATGCCCCGCGTTGGATACAGCAGTGGGACATGCCCCCCGTTGGAGCCTAGGAGTGGACATAACCCTGATATGTCCATTCGTGGGTTGGGCCAGGGGGCATGTCCGGCGGTGGGTGTTGGATTCACCAGTGGGACATGCCCCCCCTCTGAGCCTGGGAGTGGACATAACCCTGATATGTCCATTCGTGGGTTGGCCCAGGGGGCATGTCCGGTGGGGGCGTTGGATTCACCAATGGGACATGCCCCGCGTTGGATACAGCAGTGGGACATGCCCCCCGTTGGAGCCTAGGAGTGGACATAACCCTGATATGTCCATTCGTGGGTTGGACCAGGGGGGCATGTCCGGCGGTGGGTGTTGGATTCACCAGTGGGACATGCCCTGCGTTTGAGCCTAGGAGTGGACATAACCCTGATATGTCCGTTCGTGGGTTGGAACAGGGGGCATGTCCGGTGGGGAAGGCTGGACGCGCCTGCTCGATCGGGAACATGATGGTGACGTATCCATCGTCTTGCGCAGGAGTCGCCATGAACGAGCCATTGAAGAGTCATGCAAACACTGCGCTCGAGGCGTTCCTGGGGCATTGGCGGGGGAGCACCGAACTCGCTGCCTCGCCGTGGGGACCTGCCCGGACCGCCGACGCCGAGGTCACTTTCTCGCGCGCGGCAGGAGGTTACGCCTTGGTGCAGAGCTACCGGCACATTGAGCCCGACGGCACCCACTTCGAGGGGCACGGTGTCTTTACCGTTGACCCGGACCACGGGGACACCCTGTGGTACTACGTGGACAGCATGGGCCGGCCACCGGAAGCCCCGGCCCGGGGACATTGGCAGGACGGCACACTCAGGCTTGAGAGGCATAGCCCCCGCGGGACCGCGAGGCACACTTTCAAAGTGGACGGCGGCGTACTGACCCACATGGCTGAACTAAGGCTTGGAGATGCCGCGACGTTCAGCCCGTTCATGATCTCCGTCTGCAGGCGCGTCTAACTGCAGGCGCCTGAGGCTCACATCCGGCAGGCGGAAATTCAGAGGGTCCTGGCCTCCATCGACTCAACGATCCGCGCATCGGGCATGCCTTCGAGCGAGGCCGGCCGTCCAGGTCCAGTCCACACCCTTGTCCGCAAGGTGTTCAGCATTGAATCAGCTTGCTCGCGCCCGGCGAAATCAAGCTCGATCAGGACGCGCCCAGAATCGTCCACAGGCCTGGAGACCCTGTAGGAGACGACGCCGGAGCCGGCGCGATCTGCCGGGTCCGAGTCGAACGACCGCTTCCATGCGTCGAAGTCGTTCACAGCGTGTTCGATCAGGAGGGTGTACATGGCTGTTCCTTTGCTGTTGCGCGGATAGGCACAGCGTAGGCCTCTTGGGTCCGGCGAACCACCCTTCGGCTGTGGCCGGCTCAGCCCCCGGCAAACGGCGGGAGGACGTCGACGACGTCGTCCGCACCGAGAGCGGCCGAACGGTCGCGGACTGCCACCTCATTGCGCAGGAAGCTGCTGCGCGAAATGATCCGGGCCAGGGGCGGCGTGCCAGCCGGTGGTTCCGGACGTTCGACGGCGAGCACGGCCGCGATCAGTCCGTCCAGGCCGGTTCCTTCCGGAAGATCGTGGTGTTCCTCTTCGACTCCTGCGGCGGCGCGTGCGGCAGCGAAGTATCTTACGAGCAACGTCTCAGCCTCCGATTGCGCTCATGCTGCGGTCCGGCTGGACGAAGTCGGGTGCGCCGAGCCCGGTGTGGTCCATGCCGTGCGCCTTGGGTTTGATCCACATGGCGTCCTGCCAGCGCTGCGCGAGTTCCTCATCAGACGCTCCGGAGCGAAGTAGTCCCAACAGGTCGAATTCTTCGCGGGAAAACAAGCAGCTCATGATCTTGCCTTCGGCGGTGATCCTTGTGCGCCGGCAATCGGAACAGAACGGTTCGGTGACGGAGGCGATGATGCCGACCGTGCCCAGCAGCGGACCCGCGGCGTCGGCAGATGCCGGGTCCCGGCGTCGTACGTCGAATCGCTCGGCCGGTGCGCCGTCGCGTTCTCGCGGGTCCGGGCTGAGCACGAAGTCCCGGGAGAGCAGTTCGCGGATCTCGGCTGCGGTGATCATCTCCCGCCGGGTCCAGCCGTGATCGGCGTCCAGCGGCATTTGCTCGATAAAGCGCAGTTCATAGCCGCGGTCCAAAGCCCAGGCCAGGAGCTCGGGGGACTCCACGTCGTTGATTCCGCGCATGAGGACCGCGTTGATCTTGACCGGACCCAGGCCTGCAGCCCACGCGGCATCGACGCCGGCCAACACCTTGCCCAGGAAGGGCCGCCTGGTCAGCTTCGTGAACGTTTCTTCGTGCAGGGAGTCGAGGGACACGTTGATGCGCGTGAGACCGGCTTCCTTGAGCGCTGCAGCTATTTTGTCGAGTCCTACGCCGTTGGTGGTCATGGAGATCGGCAGCTCGGGATGCGCATCGCGGAGGGCCGAGATGATTTCCACGAGGTCGGCACGGACCAAGGGCTCGCCTCCCGTGAGGCGGAGTTCGCGGACCCCGAGTTGTTCGACGCCGATCCGCACCAGGCGGACAATCTCGGCGGCGGTCATGACGGCCTGTTTGGACAACCACTCGAGGCCCTCGGCCGGCATGCAATAGGTGCAGCGCAGATTGCATTTGTCGGTCAGGGACAAGCGCATATCGGTGGCCCGGCGTCCGTAACGGTCGAACAGGCCTGGGGGAGTGCCGGCAGGGCGCGGCGGGGGCGCAGACACGCCGTCTCCCGTCGCGTCGCCCGAGGGGGGCAACGGCATGCCTAGCTGAACACTCATGGATTCAGGTTACGCCAGGGAGGGCCAGAGCGTGATATCGCCCACCGGTCATGTTCGTCCGCCGCTCGCCGTGGAAAAAGACGCAAGCCCTGACTTCTTACGGAATGCATACGGTTGGCCCGGCAGTGCCAGGAACACATACCGCGGGCATCATGCGAATCTATGCTGAAGGTGTGAACATGCAGCCCGCCCCGCACGCTGCCGAAGTCGGCAACCGCCGCATTCTGCTGGTCGAAGACGAACAGACCATCGCCGACGTCGTCCGGGACTACCTCGTCCAGGCAGGCTTCCAGGTGGATCTCGCGGGCGACGGCTTCACGGCGCTGAGCCTCGCGGCCGCCAGGCGGCCCGACCTTGTCATCCTGGACCGGATGCTGCCCGGACTCGACGGTGTGGAAGTGTGCCGCAGGCTGCGCCTGGCCATGAGCGTTCCCATCATCATGGTCACCGCCCTTGGCACGGAGGACGACCGGATCCTGGGCCTGGAAACCGGAGCGGACGACTACGTCACCAAGCCCTTCTCGCCCCGCGAGCTGGTCCTCCGGGTGAAGTCCGTGTTGCGCCGGAGCATCCGGGAATTCAGCCCGGAACCTCCCGTGGAGCTCGCCGGGTTCGCACTGGATCCGGCCTCGCGCACGGTGCTCCAGGACGGCAGGCCCCTGACGCTTACGGTGCGTGAGTTCGATCTGCTGGCGTTCCTGCTCCGACGGCCCAACCAAGTTTTCAGCCGCGAGGACCTCATCAAAGCAGTATGGGGCTGGGACTTCGGGGATTTGTCCACCGTGACCGTCCACGTCCGTCGCTTGCGCGAAAAGATCGAGGACAACCCCACCACCCCGGTGCTGCTCAAGACGGTCTGGGGAGTCGGTTATCGCCTTGACGCGAAGGAAGGTGGACATGCAGCCGGCTGAAATGTTCACGATCCTGGGCTGGATGCTGCTGTGGGCCGTCCTCATCGGCGCCTTGACCCTCGCCTTGCTGCGTTTCCTGCGCGGCGCGTCGATCCTCGTGCAGATTTGCCTCGTGGTGGTGGCCACCGTTGCTGTCCTCGTGGCGGGGATGGTGAGCGCCTTCAACGCGATGTTCATTTCCGCCCTGGACCTCGAAGTCATGTGGTACATCCTCGGGGTGGCCTCGGCCGTGGCGATCGCGATTTCCCTGGTCCTCGGGGCCGGGGTGTCCCGCAACGCCATCCGTCTCGTGGCAGCAACGCGACGCCTTGGCAGCGGAGAAGCCCTCGATGGCTCGTTCCTGCCACAATCAGCATCGCGGCGGGCCGTACCGGCGATGAACTCCGAGCTTGCCCAGCTCGCCCAGGAACTCGAAGCGAGCAGTATCAAACTGGAGGAATCCCGGCGGCGGGAGGCTGCCGTCGAGACTGCCCGCCGCGAACTGGTCTCCTGGATCTCGCACGACCTCCGGACCCCCTTGGCCAGCATGCGGGCCATGGCCGAAGCGCTGGAAGACGGCATGGCCTCCGACGTCCCCGCGTACTATCGCAAGATCATCGCCCAGACGGACCAGATGGCAGTCATGGTCAACGACCTCCTGGAATTGTCCAAAATCCAGGCCGGAACGCTCCGGCTGAGCGCAGAATCCCTGGACCTCTACGACCTCGTGAGCGACGCCATCGCGGATCTCGCGCCGCTCGCCGCGCAGCGCGGCATCCGGCTCGACGGCGGCGGCGACCGTGAGTGCATGGCCGTCGCTGACGGCCCGAGCCTGGGAAGGGCCGTCCGGAACGTGCTCCTCAATGCGATTATCTACAGCCGGCCCGACGGCGGGGTGCTGGTTCGCGTCGGACGCGACGGAAGCGACGCCGTCGTCGACGTCGTGGACAGCTGCGGCGGCATCGACGACGAGGACCTCGCCCACGTCTTCGAGACCGGTTGGCAAAAGGACCGTTCCCGGGGAGCGGGAAGCACGGTGGAAGGGGGTCCGCCGCGATATAGCGGCGCAGGCGTGGGACTCAGCATGGTGGCGGGCATCGTGAAGGCGCATGGCGGCACTGTCACGGTGGCGAACACGGGGGAGGGCTGCCGTTTCACGCTCCGTCTCCCCTCGGGTGCAGAGTCAATGCCGTCCCGCAACGAGGCATTTCCGATCCAGAGAGTTCCCGCGGACACCGTTCCGGCGGAGAGCACCAAACAGGCAGGCACATCATGAGCAGCACCACTTCGAAGAAGGCCACTACCAGGACGGCGGCCCGATGGGCGGCGGCGTGCGGAGTGGTGGCCATCGGACTCGGGGTGGCGGCCGGCGAGTTGCTGGCCGGGTTCCTGAGCCCGACCGTCTCGCCGGTCACCGCACTGGGCGGTGTGGTGATCGACGCCGTGCCGGGGTGGGCCAAGGAACTGGCCGTCAACCTCTTCGGCACCGCCGACAAACTTGCCCTGATCGTCAGTATCGCCCTCGTGACCCTGGTCCTCGCCGCGGTCGCCGGCGTCCTGGAGTATCGGCGAAAGGGCGCGGGCCTGGCGCTCGCCTTGCTCGCCGGAGCGGCAGGGCTGGCTGCCGTGCTGACCCGCGCACAAGCCGCGCCTACTGCGGCAATCGCCCCCGTCGTGGCCACCATTATCACCATGCTTTTCCTCCGCCTCCTGATCCAGCGGCTCGAAACCTGGCGTCCCGTGCCCGAGGCGGCCGACATGCCACTGGCCCGCCGAAGCTTTATGCAGTTGCTGGGTGGAAGCGCGATCGCAGCCGTCGTCGTAGGGATCGTGACGACGGTGGTGGGCAGGGCCGGAACAGTGGCATCCGATTTCCGCCGCGGGGTGGCCCTTCCCGCCCCGGTGGGACCTCCGCAAAAAGTTCCCGACGGCGCTGCGCTCAGTTTGGCGGGTCTGCAGCCGCTCGTCACGCCGAACCCCGACTTTTACCGGATCGACACGGCGCTCATCCCGCCAGCCGTGAATCCGCCGGACTGGACCCTCAAGGTGACTGGGCTGGTGGAACGCGAAGTCCAGTTGGATTTCGCCACGCTGCTGACCAAGCCGATGATCGAGCGCTACGTGACGATCGCTTGCGTGTCCAACGAAGTCGGCGGAGACCTGATCGGCAACGCCCTCTGGCTGGGCTGGCCGGTCCGCGAACTCCTCGCCATGGCCGGGCCGAAGCCAGGGGCGGACATGGTGCTGTCCCGCAGCACCGACGGCTGGACAGCCGGAACCCCCCTCGAAGCGCTCACCGACAATCGCGACGCGATCCTCGCCGTCGGAATGAACGGCGAACCGCTGCCGCTGGAGCACGGCTTCCCCGTCCGGATGGTCGTCCCGGGCCTCTATGGATATGTTTCGGCCACCAAATGGCTGACGGAACTGAAGGTCACCCGTTTCGCTGACGACCAGGGCTACTGGGTTCCGCGCGGCTGGAGCGACCACGGTCCCATCAAGACGCAGTCCCGCATCGACGTGCCGCGGGACGGCCGCTCGGTCAAAGCCGGAACGGTCCAGTTCGGTGGTGTCGCCTGGGCTCAACACCGCGGCGTTTCCCGCGTGGAGTTGCGGGTCGACCGCGGCAATTGGCAGGAAGCCAAGCTCGCACCGGGGATCTCCTCGGACACGTGGTACCAATGGCAGCTGGGCCTCGAGTTGGGCTCAGGGAACCATGAAATCCAGGTCCGTGCCACCGACGCCACGGGCACCCCGCAGCCCGAAGCCCGAACTCCTGTAGCACCGGACGGCGCCACGGGGTTCCACACCATCCACGTCTCCGCCAACTGACATTAGGCTGTGTAGGTCTGAGCGAAACAACCCGGGAGGAACCCTCGTGGCAAGATCCGTCGCAGCCCACCGCCAAGCCGTCCAGGAGCTGCTGTCCGGCCTTGCACGCAGAGAGGGCACCGAAGAGCTGCCGTTGATGGGGGCGCTCGGCCGGGTACTCGGCGCCGACGTCCTGGCCCCGCTGAGCCTGCCGCCCTTTGCGAATTCGCAGATGGACGGCTTTGCCGTCCGCGCAGCGGACCTGGCCCCCCACGCAGGAAGCGACGCCGGTGCGGAGCTGACGGTGGTGGATCCCGTCCCGGCCGGCGCGGCACCGGTCCGGCTCATGCCCGGCACAGCGGCCCCGATCATGACCGGCGCCATGATGCCCGAGGGTGCCGACGCCGTCGTCCCTATCGAACAGGCAGTGCCCGATGTCTTTCCCGCCCCCGGTGTGGCAGCAACCGTCCGTCTTCCCACCACCGAGCCGGGCACGTTCGTCCGCGACGCCGGGAGCGACATCACCGCGGGAACCGTTGCCTTGCGCGCTGGGACGACGCTCGGTCCCGGGCAATTGGGGCTGCTCGCCGCCTTGGGGATGACCGCCGTCGCGGTCCGGACGCCCGTGCGCGTGCTTCTGGTGACCACCGGCGATGAGGTCGTGGAACCCGGAACCGTGCTGCCGCAAGGCAAGATCTACGATTCCAACGGAACCCTGCTCGAAGCCGCCATGCTGCAGTCCGGCCTCCACGTCACGCGGACGGGAATCAGTGGCGACGATCCCGCCGATCTGCTGGCGCTCCTCCGCAGCCGGAGCGGAACGATCGACCTCATCGTGAGCACCGGTGGCGTCAGCAAGGGCGCCTACGAAGTGGTCCGGCAGGCCATGAACGGCCAGCCGGTCGAATTCGTGTCGGTGGCCATGCAACCCGGCGGCCCCCAGGGGATCGGAACCTTCGACGGACTGCCTTTCCTGGGATTCCCGGGCAATCCGGTGAGCTGCCTCGTGTCCTTCGAAATGTTCCTTCGCCCGGCGCTCGCCGCCGTCGTGGGAAGCCCTGCATTGCGGCCGAGCCTGCAAGCGCGCCTTGCAGAGCCCCTGACCTCGCCCGCCGGCAAGCACCAGGTCCGCCGGGGCACGCTGCTTCCGGGGGGAACGGTCAGGCTTGAGGGAGGCCCAGGATCCCATCTGATCCATGCGCTCGCCAACTCGAACGTGCTGGTCCAGGTGCCTGCAGCCGTCACGGAACTCGACGCCGGGGCGGAAGTGGAAGTATGGATGTTGTGAATGACACTCCAGACCCCGCAGGCGTCGGCGGCGCTACCCACTCGCGCCAGGACGGCGGCGCGCTCACGCATTTGCGCCAGGATGGTACAGCCCAGATGGTCGATGTTTCCAAGAAGGCCGTGACCACTCGGGAAGCGACCGCCACCGCCACCGTCCACAGCACGTCCGAGGTGCTCACCCTGCTCGGCGCCGGTGAGCTACCGAAAGGCGATGCCCTCGCAGTGGCCCGCGTTGCCGGCATCATGGCAGCAAAGAAGACGCCAGAACTCATCCCGCTGTGCCATCCGCTGCCGATCTCGAAGGTCACGGTGGACTTCGAACTCGGCCAGGACACGGTATTTGTCCTGGCAACGGTGAAGACCAAGGGCGTCACGGGCGTGGAGATGGAAGCTTTGACTGCCGCCTCCGTGGCTGCCTTGAGCGTCTACGACATGATCAAGGCAGTGGATAAGCACGCCGTCATCAGCGACATCCAGGTGCTGGCCAAGAGCGGCGGCAAGAGCGGCGACTGGGTCCTTCCCGCGTCGTCCGGCGTGCCCGGCTCGGATGCGCCCGGCTCTGATGTGCCCGGCGACGGAGCGCGGGCATGAACGCGTGCGAACCCCGCCGTGGCCCGCGGAAGGCCGGCGTCGTCATCGCGTCCAACCGCGCCGCGGCAGGAATCTACGAGGACAAGAGCGGCCCCGTGATCCTGGACTGGTTGGTCGAACACGGCTACGAGACCTTCCCCGTCATGGTGGTCCCGGATGGCGAGCCCGTCGGTGCCGCCATCCGTGCGCTGTTGACCCAGGAACCCGCCGTCGTCATTACCAGCGGCGGTACCGGGCTGAGCCCCGATGACCGCACTCCCGAAGTCACCCTGCCTTTGCTGGATCGCGAAATACCAGGGCTCATGGAAGGTATCCGCCGCGCCGGAGCGGCCAAGACCCCCATGGCGATGCTGAGCCGGGGGCATGCCGGTACGGCCGGCAAGACGTTCATTGTGAACCTGCCGGGTTCGCCGAAGGGCGTGATGGACGGCCTTGCCGTCCTTGATCCCGTCATCGCCCACCTTTGCGATCAATTGGAGGGAAACCATGACCACTGAAACCGACTTCGAAGTCGTCAGCGCGATCCTCAGCGCGGAGCCGATTTCCGTGGACCAGGCCATAGCAGCCGTGGAATCGGACACCGCGGGAGCCGTGGTGAGCTTCAGCGGTGTGGTCCGGAACCACGACGGCGGCAAACCGGTCGACAGGCTCAGCTACAGCGCCCACCCCACGGCACACCAGGTCATGGCCGACGTGGTTGCGACGCTCGTGGCGGAGCACTCGGGGGAGGCCGCGCAACCTGTCCGTATCTGGGCCGCCCACAGGATCGGCATGCTTGAGGTTGGCGACCCTGCGCTCGTGTGCGCCGTTGCCGCTGCACACCGCGGGCAAGCCTTCGCGGTGTGCTCGGAGCTTGTGGACAGGATCAAAGCCCAGGTGCCCATCTGGAAGGAACAGTTCTTCAGCGACGGCACGGTCGAGTGGGTCGGGGCCGGGGAGTAGCTGAGCGCATCGAATCGCGGGGGCTATAACGTCACGAGATTCATGCGCACAGCATGGATCAGTACTTGGACGCGGTCGCGCACGTCCCATTTGTTCATGATGCGGCCGAGGTTCGACTTGACCGTCGCCTCTGAGAGGTGGAGAGCCTGTGCTATCTCGGCGTTTGACATGCCCTGCGCGAGAAACTCCACAATCGACAGTTCGCGTTCCGTAAGCGCTTGGGCGGGGGAGAGCGAAACGTGACCATGGGGTTTGGCCGTGTCACGGACGGATGCGATGAGTCCACGGGTTATGCGCGGCGAGAGCACTGACATGTCGGCGTGCACGTCCAAGATGGCCCTGACGATCTCGTCCGGATGTGTGTCCTTCACGAGATAACCGGAGGCTCCGGCCCTGAGCGCGGAGATGACGTGGCTTTCGGAGGAGAAGGTGGTCACCGCAAGCACCCGGGCGTCCGGGTTTTCGGCCGTGATCATCTCTGTCGCCTCAATGCCGTTCATCACCGGCATCTGGATGTCCATCAGCACGACGTCGGGTTGCAACCTGCGGTACTGCCCGACGGCTTCCGTTCCATTAACGGCTTCTCCTGCCACAACTGTGGCCGGCGCCGACTCCAGGAAGATGCGCAGTGCGTGGCGCACGAGGGCTTCGTCATCGACGATCAGAACACGCACGCCTCCCATTCCTACAGTTTAGGCGGCGGGAGTCGACTCTCAGATCAGACGAAAGTCGCGCAGGGAGTCGACCTTCGTCGGTAGACCTTGCGCCTGCAGGCTGCGACGATCAGGTTGTTGCTACTTTCAGGCAGAAGGGGACTTGATCATGTTCGTAGCGAGCGCAGCGGGCGGCCTCGGGTTCCGTCCGGAACCCGCCCTCTCCGGCTGGCCTGCCTGAGCGTCGGAGCGCTTCATCTGGATAATTGGGGGATGAAGCGAAGCGGTCCGCCAGTGGCTACCCGCAATGCCCACGGGTTTTCCGGTTTGCGTGGCTTCTGGGCGTTCACTGCCTTGCCGACCGGCGCTCGTCTCGCATTGGCGGCGGTTGTCGCGGTGCTGCTGCTCGTGGATGGTGTGCTGGCGTTGCTTGCCCGGACGCCGATGCCCACCTCGATCGTTTACGTCGGCGCGCTGATCGCAATCGGTGCTTTCGCGTGGCGGCCTCCCGTGGCGGCGACGGTGCTCGTGGCATGCGGCCTCGTCGCGACGTTGCTTGGTGCGGGAGGGCCTTACTCCCTGGCTCTTGCCGTCTCGGCCGGCTTGGTCACGAGTACGTGCGGTCAGTGGCTGAGCATCTCATACTGCGTCGTCACAGTGGCCTTGGCGATGGTTGCCGAAGGTGTTGGCCAAGGGCTTGTCCAAGGCGGTGGGGTCGGGAGCGTTGCCCTTGGCCTCGCTTCAGGACTGATCGGTTGTGGGTTCCGCGAAGGTCGGGCGAGGGAACATCAGCTTTCTGCTCACATTGATCGGCTCAGAAGAGAATCGGCGGCCGCCGTACAAATGGAGCGGGATCGAATCGCCGACGAGCTGCACAACGTCATTGCCCACGACATTACAACCGTTGTTATGCAGGCCCGGGCCCTCGAACTGGTGGACGACCCCCTGACGAGAGATACATCGAGGCGTGCGATCACCGATGCCGCCACACAAGCGCTCACAGACATCCGTCGGATGCTGCGTTTGGTCCAGGGGACGGACGAAACCGTCGGAGGAGCAGGTGCCGCGTCCTTGGCAGCAACGTTGGAATCCTTACGGCTTGGACTCGGCTCGACGGGAGCCTCGGTGGAGCTCTCCTTCCCCGGCAATGAGATTTCAATGTCGAACAGCATCGAGACCACCCTGGTGCACATCGCACGCGAGGCAGCCACCAACGTGATGAAGCACGCTCGCCGGACCCCGTCGATTCGTTTGGCGGTCACCTCTGATCGTGAATGCATCACCTTACAGGTTTGGAATGCCCCGTCCACCGGCAAGTCGGACGGGACCGCTGATGCGACGGGGTACGGGCTGAAGCGGATGAATGATCGCGTGATGTTACTGGGCGGAACGTTCGAGGCGGGCGGTGATGAAAAGGGGTGGACCGTGACGGCGACCCTGCCCAGGTTCTAGAGGACCAGTCATACGAAAGCAGCTATGCCGACCCGCAATGATCGTGAGGGGGATGGTAAAGGTGACGGAAGCAGATGATGCTGGCGGGACGTTTTCGGCAGCCGTGAGTCGTCACGCGGTGACAGTGTGGAACATCGCCTCCGTCTGCACCGGATTGATCGCTTGCTTCGTGCTGTTCGGCTTGCGCCTGGTGTTTCAAGAAGGCTGGCTTGCGATCAGCCTCGTTGTCTTGGTGGGGCTAACCGTTGTCTCGACGGCCGCTGAGTGCCTGATCGTCAATGCTCGACGAGCCCTTGCCTTCCGTTATGGAGTGGAGCCGCTGGGCCTGACGATCGGTCAGGGCCGGTGGATTCGACGTGAGACGTTCGTGCCGAGGGCGCAGATTCTCTATGTCCGGATTCGACGCGGTCCCGTGCTGCGCAATTTTCGACTTGCAAGTGTGCACGTAGGCGTACTCGGCAGGGAGTTCATGGTTCCCTGTCTCGACGACCAGGATGCTGAGCGGCTGCGGAGTGCGTTGAAAAACGTCGATAGGGGGCCGAATGATGCGTAACTCACCACTGTTGATGCTTGGCAGATTGCTGAAGACGCTGCCCCAATCCGTGCTCATCGTCATCGGGCTCGTCGTTGCGATCTCCGCTTTCCAAGGCGGGATTGCCGTGGCGTTGTGGGTGCTCCTTGCATACTTCGTCTACACGCGCATCTATCTGATCATCTACGATTATTTGGCGACCACGTGGGATGTCCGGCCAGAGGGCTTCCACTATCGACGAGGCCTCTTCTCGCGGGAGACCTTGACCATAGCTCGCGGTGATATCACTGGAGTCCATCTCTCGCAGGGCGGCCTGGACCGGTTGTGGAAGCTGTTCGAAGTGCGGGTGCAGAGTACTGCGGGAGGACGCGCCAGCCCGGTTCTCCACGCGGTCACACGTGACCAAGTCGATGAGATCGCGCGCGTCTACGGTGTTCGTCCGACCCTGAAGGCAAAGGATGTCCATACTGCCGCAGGATCCGCGCGGCAAGGCGCATCTGCGGACGGCGTTATCGAAACGTCCTCCGGGGTGGCGAACGCGGTTTCGCTTCGGAACGCGGACTGTTGGCTTATCTCCGTCACCTACGGCAAGTATCTACTTCTTGTTCCGGTGCTTTGGTCGTTGATCACCCGGATCACGGGCAACAGCGGCTTTGCTCAGCTCGAGTGGGTTGTAGACCAGTGGCGAGCGCATCCGGCCCTTGTGCTGGCTGCGATGCCCTTGCTGCTCGCCGCGAGCGTCGCTTACGGGGCCTTCGTGGCTTATCTGAAATACGCGAAGATGCTTGTGCGCGTCGAACCCGACTCCGACGGCACGCTGAAGATGAGGGTAGCGCACGGGCTGATATCGACCACCGACCAATCCATTCGCGTCGACCGAATCGACGCACTCGAAATGCGGCAGAACGTGGTGATGCGGGTGTTCGGGCGGCACTCGCTGAGAGTAATCCTTCGGGCGCAGGGGGCCGGCAGCGCGAGCCGTACAGTTGTGATCCCGATAGCACGCCAGTCAGACATCGACGGATTCCTCGCACAATACCTTCCGCGATTCCGGATCGTCAACGGCGATGAGGTCGCCGGTGTCAGCCCGGTCCTGGGATGGTGCGCAGGTTTGATTGCGGGCAGCGTCGCGGCGGGCACGCTTGCGGCTTTGCTCTCAGCGCCGGTTGTCGTCGCGATCACAGCGTCCGCGCTGATCGCCATCGCGGTGGCGCAGCTGGTGGTTAAGCGCGCTGACTTCTCGCGAGACAGCCGGCTGTGGCGAGTGAAATCGGGAGTGCTCGGCACTAGGACGTGGGTACTCCCATCAACCAGCCCTACCTTCAGAACCATCGTCGGCAACGGGTCAGGATGGCGGTTTTGCGTGCTCGCGTTCCGTGTCGGCGGCACCATGCCGTGGACGATCAGAGCATTCCTCCGGCGCCCGGGTCACGCGACTCTGACGGAGGCGTTCTCAGGTGTCCAGGTGCACGTGCCATGATCGAAGTGATCGGACTCACGAAGTCATACGGTGGACGGACAAGGGTGGATGACGTCACGTTCAGCGTCGGGGACGGCCGCATCGTCGGCTTCATCGGGCCTAACGGCGCTGGCAAGACCACCACCATGCGAACCTCCCTCGGCCTTGAGAAGCCCGATTCGGGACAGGCGTTGTTCGATGGACGCGTGTATGGAGAGCTTCCCATGCCTCGCCAGAGCGTTGGAGCGGTCCTCGACGCCGGGGCCCTGATCCCTGAGTTACGGGCAATCGAGCTCCTCCGGTACTGCGCACGGGTTCAGGGGGTCGACAACGCGCGGGCCGAAAAGGTGCTGGACATGGTCGACCTTGGTGGGGCCCGCAGACGGCGGGTGCGCGAGCTCTCCCTCGGCATGCGGCAGCGCCTTGCACTCGCCGCAGCCATCTTGGGCAACCCGGGCAACTACGTCCTTGATGAGCCGCTCAACGGTCTCGACCCGTCGGGGATCCAGTGGCTGCGTCACCTACTCATCCAACTTCGTGATGATGGAGCCGCGATTCTCCTTTCGTCGCACATCATCACCGAGCTCGAACTTGTGGCCGACGACGTCGTACTGATCTGCAACGGAGTGCTCAAACTCCGAAGCAGCCTTGCCGACCTCGCACGAGGGGCCGGGGCACACGTCCACGTCGTCAGCGAGGACGTCACCACTCTCATCGCGCTCGCAAAGGAAAACGGCGCCACCATCGTCGAGGCAGACGGTCGCGCCGCCGTCGTCGCAGACCTCGCCGCGCGTGAGGTGTTTTCCCTTGCAGCTGCGCATGGGCTTGTCCTGGATGAGCTTCGCACCGAGAGAGTCTCTCTTGACGACGTGTATCGACGGATCATGGACACGAAGGCAGAAGGTGAAGCTCGTTGAGGATGCCGCGCCCACCCATCCGAATCGCCTACCGCCACGACACGCAACGGCCGGCCGACCTCGTGTACGCGGAGATGGCCCGGATCATCCGGACCCGTGCCTCCCTTGTCGTCCTGATCCTGGGAGCAGCCGTACCGCTCGTGCTCGGCGTGGGACAAGCGATCTATCGAAAGGTGTCTTCACCGGCATCGGACCCGACGGGATTCGCGACGGCCGGGGTCGACATCTTCGCGTTCGTGGCAGCTCTGGCTGCGGCCATCGGCGTTGGCCGGGACTACCAGACGGGGGCGATCGCTTTCCGGATGTTGCTCGTTCCGCGCCACGGACGGCTGCTTGCTGCAAGTGCACTCGGGTACAGCGGGGTTGCCGCCGCACTCGCGTTGCTCGCCATGTTCGTGGGCGGCGTGTTCGCTGCCGTGTTGGGCGGGACACTCGCGCCCTTCTCTGTTGACTCCGTCGCCGCGGTAGTGCGTTCGATCGCTGCGGTGGTGCTCGCCTCCTGCTTCGGCGCAGGGCTCGGGTACGCGGTGCGCTCAGCCACTATCGCCGCGATCGTCATCATCACCGTTTTTTGGCTTGCGCCGATCACGCTCCTCATCGCCGGACTGAGCGGAGTCGCCGGCGCTGCGGCAATTGCGAACATCACCATCGGGATATTGGTTGGGCAGGCGATCAGCGGCACCCCCGAGCCCGGGGACAACCTTGGGCCCTGGGGAGCGCTCCTTCTACTTACGATCTGGTCCGCCGGAGTGCTTCTCCTGGCTGCTCTGCGATTGAAAGGAAAATAATCCTTCCCGTCGAAATCGCTGGAACGGTGCCGGTTCGCCGGAGCGTTCGGGCGAACCGGCACCGTTCCGGCGACCCCGCGTTGGGGCAGCCGCCAACCGGTAGGGTTAAGGGCATGACCGAACAACTTGCTGTCGCCGTGCTGGGCGCCCAGGGGCGCATGGGTATCGAAGCCGTCAAAGCGGTGGACGCAGCCTCCGATATGAAGCTCGTTGCGGCGCTCGGCCGCGGCGACTCCCTTGATACCCTGCTCGACGCCGGCGCCAAGTATGTCGTTGACCTGACCGTTCCGGACAGCACCGAAGCAAACGTCCGTTTCGCCGTCGAACACGGGATGCATGCTGTTGTCGGGACCACCGGCTGGGACGCCGCGCGGCTTGACGCGTTGCGCGGCCTGCTTGCGGCGAACCCGGAGTCAGGCGTCCTCATCGCCCCCAACTTCGCCCTCGGTTCCGTCCTCGCCTCCGCCTTCGCGGCCAAAGCCGCCAAGTATTTCGAATCCGTGGAAATCATCGAACTGCACCACCCGAACAAAGTGGACGCGCCTTCGGGCACGGCCGTCCGCACGGCCCAGCTCATTGCCGCAGCCCGCGAAGAAGCCGGCGTCCCGGCAAGCCCGGACGCCACGAACAGCGGCCTTGAGGGTGCCCGCGGTTGTGAGGTGGACGGCGTCCGCGTCCACAGCGTCCGCCTGCGCGGACTCGTGGCACATCAGGAAGTGCTCCTCGGCGGCCCGGGAGAGCAACTGACCATCCGCCACGATTCCTTCGACCGGGCATCCTTCATGCCCGGAGTGTTGCTGGGACTGCGCAATGTGGCGTCCCGCCCCGGGCTGACAGTCGGCCTGGACGGCTATCTGGATTTGGGGCTGTAGGCGCGTGGGTCTGCTCTGGAACGCATTCAAGGAGAACCGCACCAAGATCTGGGTGGGTGCCGTCACCCTGTTGTTGGTTCTCTACCTCGTGGTCACCTTCGAACGCTCGATCCTGCTGCTCAGTGACGCGAACCTGATCGCCAAGGGAATCGGCGCTGCCTACCTGGTGCTTCCCGTCATCGGAGCGTGGGCATTGATCCGCGAGCTTGTGTTCGGTGCACGCACCGAGAAGATGGCAAAGGTGCTCGAAGCCGAGGGCGGGCTACCCGTGGACAACTTGCCGCGCACACCGGGAGGGCGCATCGTGCGTGCCGCCGCGGACGCCGAGTTTGAGAAGTATCGCGTGGAGGCCGAGGCCGCCCCCGAAGACTGGCGTTCCTGGTTCCGGCTCAGCTGCGCGTACGACGCCGCCGGCGACCGCAAGCGCGCGAGGGAATCCATGCGCGACGCGGTGCGCCTCTTCCGCGCTGAGCCCACCGCAGCGCAGCGGTAGCGGCTGCCGCCTCGAAGGGAACTCCTTGTATTCGAATATATGTTCGAATAACATGGCTGCATGAACGAACCTTCGAAGCGGCCGGACGGCTATCCCCAAGGTCTGGACGGGCCCATGAAGGCGATGAGCCCGGGCGTCGTCGATTTCCTCTTCCGGCGGCTAGTGGCGGGCGAGCCTCCGGAAGACGTGCAGTGGCGGCGCGAGGGAACCGTTCTGGCCGAACAGCAGCCGGGCGCCGAACTCGCCAGGCGGCTCGCGGAGACTGACCTTGAATCGTTGACCCCCGTTGAATTGTTCGACTATGTGCGGGCAGCCCAGCGACTCGGGGCGTGGGCGGACCGCTTGCGGGAGTCTGCGGTTGCCCGGTATTGCTCGCCGGAGACGCCAGCGAAGCCCGGACGCCATAGCGACGCTTCAGCCTGAGGCCTTGCTCTCATTTCGCTGAATTTGACGACAATCACGCGGGCCCCATTCTCCTAACCCGGAGCTGACAGGGTAACGTTTTTCATATGTCTGACTCTCGTGCGAACGTTCCTGCTCTCGGTACCCTTCTGACCGCCATGGTCACCCCGTTCACCAAGGACGGCGAAGTCGACTACAAGCAGGCAGCGGAACTG
Organism: Arthrobacter sp. NPDC080073; assembly: GCF_040686575.1. Classification (NCBI taxonomy): domain Bacteria; kingdom Bacillati; phylum Actinomycetota; class Actinomycetes; order Micrococcales; family Micrococcaceae; genus Arthrobacter; species Arthrobacter sp. NPDC080073. The sequence goes on along the minus strand of NZ_JBFBKR010000001.1, from coordinate 66,757 downwards.
GCAGTCAAACTTGTTGATGACGGCTGCGATGGTTTGGTCGTCACCGGAACCACCGGCGAGACGTCCACCCTCACCGATGAGGAAAACCTCGGCATGTTCCGCGCCGTAAAGGAAGCCGTGGGCGATCGCGCGGCAATCATCGCTGGAACCGGGACGAATGACACCGCGCACTCGGTGCACCTCTCCCAGGAAGCCGCGAAGCTCGGCGTCGACGGACTCCTGATTGTCACCCCGTACTACAACAAGCCGAGCCAGGCCGGAGTTCGGGCCCACTTCGAGGCCATTGCGTCCGCCACCGATCTCCCTGTCATGCTCTATGACATTCCCGGACGCTCCTCCATTCAGATCGCGCCGGAGACCATGATCGGCCTCGCCGCCCACCCCAACATCGTCGCGGTCAAGGACGCCAAAGCCGACTTCGCCGCGGCCACCAGGGTCATGGCGGAAACCGACCTCCTTTTCTACTCGGGGGACGACGGCCTCACCCTCCAGTGGATGGCCATGGGTGCGGTGGGTCTGATTGGTGTCACCACCCACGTCGTCACCCGCCGTTTCCGTGAGCTGATCGACGCCATCAACGCGAACGACCTTGGCACGGCACGCAAGATCAACTTCGATCTCGAGCCCGTGATCCGTGCAACCATGACCCGGGTCCAGGGCGCCGTCGCCGCCAAACAAATTCTTAAATGGCAGGGAGTCCTGCCCAACTCGGTTGTCCGTTTGCCCCTCGTGGAGCCGGACGCCGCCGAGATCGCAATCATCCGCGAGGACTTGGCGGAAGCTGGAATGGACTTCACTGTCTAGAAGGATTCCGCCGGAAAGTAGCGCATTATGACCCAAACCGCCCTTCCCGGACTTGTCACCCCGCCCAAACTTCCGCAGGGAACACTCCGGATTGTGCCCCTGGGCGGCCTGGGGGAGATCGGCCGCAACATGGCCGTTTTCGAAATCAACGGCAAACTGCTGGTGGTTGACTGCGGCGTGCTCTTCCCTGAAGAGACCCAGCCGGGCGTCGACTTGATCCTGCCCGATTTCTCGTACATCGAGGACAGGCTGGACGACGTCGTTGCCATCGTCCTGACGCATGGCCACGAAGACCACATCGGCGCTGTGCCGTACCTGCTGCGCCTGCGTCAGGACCTGCCGTTGGTCGGTTCCCAGCTGACGCTTGCCCTCATTGAGGCCAAGCTCCAGGAACACCGGATCAAGCCGTACACGCTCACGGTCACCGAAGGACAAGTGGAGCAGTTCGGCCCCTTCGAATGCGAATTCGTTGCCGTCAACCACTCCATTCCGGACGCCTTGGCCGTCTTCATCCGCACCGCCGGCGGCAACGTGCTGCACACCGGCGACTTCAAGATGGACCAGTTGCCCCTCGACGGCCGCATCACGGACCTGCGCCACTTCGCCCGCCTGGGCGAAGAAGGGGTGGACCTGTTCATGGCCGACTCCACCAACGCGGATGTCCCCGGCTTCACCACGGCGGAGAAGGAAATCGGTCCCACCCTGGACCGCTTGTTCAGCCAGGCCAGGAAACGGATCATCGTTGCGTCCTTCTCCTCGCACGTGCACCGGGTCCAGCAGGTGCTCGACGCCGCAGCCAAGCATGGCCGCAATGTCGCCTTCGTGGGCCGTTCCATGGTGCGCAATATGGCTATCGCCGCGAAACTGGGCTACCTTGACGTCCCGCCGGGAATCCTGGTGGACATCAAGAACATCGAGAACCTTCCGGACCACCGCGTGGTCCTGATGTCCACGGGGTCCCAGGGTGAACCCATGGCGGCTCTGTCGCGGATGGCCAACGGAGACCACCGCGTGGTGGTCGGCCAGGGCGATACCGTCATTCTGGCCTCGAGCCTCATCCCGGGCAACGAGAACGCGGTCTACCGGATCATCAACGGGCTGCTCAAGCTCGGCGCCGACGTCGTCCACAAGGGCAACGCCAAAGTGCACGTGTCCGGCCATGCTGCTGCCGGCGAATTGCTCTACTGCTACAACATCCTCAAGCCCCTGAACGCCATGCCCGTGCACGGCGAAACCCGGCACCTGATCGCCAATGGCAATCTGGCGGAAGAGTCCGGCGTGCCCTCGGACCGCGTTATCCTCAGCGATAACGGCACTGTCATTGACGTCAGGGACCATAAAGCCAATGTGGTGGGCCAGGTGGAAGTGGGCTTCGTCTATGTGGACGGCTCCAGCGTGGGTGAAATCACCGACGCCGACCTCAAGGACCGCAGGATCCTCGGCGACGAGGGCTTCATCTCCGTCATCACGGTGATCAACCGGACTACCGGCAAGATCGTCTCGGGTCCGGAAATCCACGCCCGCGGCGTGGCAGAAGACGATTCCGTCTTTGACGAGATCATCCCCAAGATCAACGCGGCCCTGGAAGACGCAGTGCTCCACCACTCGGACCACACCAACCACCAGCTCCAGCAAGTGGTGCGTCGCGTGATCGGCACGTGGGTCAACCGCAAGCTTCGCCGGCGCCCCATGATCATCCCGTTGGTCTTGGAAGCTTAATCCCGGAGGCCTGACTTCCGCAGGCATGGCCAGTCAGGCTCCGAACGGCCCGGTTCAAGCGAACCGGGCCGTTCGCGTTTCCGGACCGGCCCGCCGCAAAACAAGGTCCGCAGATTGTTCAACAGGGGCAACATGGTTCCTCGGCGCCCCTGAAATCCGCGGGTTTCCGGACGGGTTGGGGTAGCGTGGCCGATATGGCGACTCGTACTACCTCCGCGCCTAGAGGCAGCTCCAATGGCAAATCCGGCGGCTCGGGCAGCGGCCGGACCCCGGCCAGGACCGGCCGGAGCGGCACGGGCACGGCCCGCGGCAAGGCCGCCGTCGTCGAACCCCAACAGCCGTGGATCCTGCGGGCGCTTGCCGGCGTCTGGCTGGGAATCGGGCACGTGGTGGGTGCGGGCATCCGCCGGATCGGCCACGACGTCAGTGACCTTGATCCCCTGGACCGCCGGGACGGCGCCGCGCTTTTCAACCTGGCGCTCGGTGTCTTCATAGCCACCTTCGCCTGGTGGGGCTTCAAAGGCTGGTTCCCGGATGTTGTCTTCAGCATCGTGAATGGAACTTTCGGCTGGGTATCCCTGCTTCTTCCGATCATGCTTTTCGTCTGCGCCGTCCGGCTCTTCCGGCAGCCGTGGGACAGCCGTGGCAACAACCGTGTGGGCATCGGCTTCCTGGTGATGACGTTCGCCGGGACCGGCTTGGCCCACATTATCGGGGGCCAGCCGACTGTCGCAGATGGCTTCGAGGGCCTCCGGCGCGCGGGCGGGATGCTCGGTTTCCTCGCGGCGTCGCCTCTTGCCGCCATCCACCCCGTGGTCCCCGTCCTGGTCTACGGTGCCTTGGCGTTCGTCTCCCTCCTGATTCTCACGGCCACGCCCTTCGGCGCGATTCCCCGGCGTATCCGTGGCGCCTACGAGCACCTCATGGGCGTCGACCTGGTGGATGCCGACGCGCAACGCGGCGATTCCCATGACCGCAGCTACCTCTACGAAAACGAGGTGGCTGTTGAACCGAAGAAGAAGCGCCGCAAACGCTTCTTCGGCAAGGACCACGACGAGGACCCCACGCTCGAAGGCTATGTCGGCGACGAGGCGTTCGAGCACGCAATCGTCGACGACGATGCCCCTCCCGCAAAGGGCGGGCCGTCCGTGCCGCCAGGGGTACGCCGACCGACCCAGGCCGAAATCGCCGTCGAGAAGATCAAGGCCGCGCAGGGACTCGGAAGCCCGAAGGCGGCTGCGGAAAACGCCACCGAAGCGATCCCTCTGGTCGCGTCGGCCGCCGCCGTCCCCCCTGTCATTGTGCCTTCGGCACCGGTCGGCCCACCCCCTCCCCCGACGCCGATCCCGCAGCGCACCGAGCAGCTTTCGCTTGCCGGCGACGTCACCTACACGCTGCCGTCCTCGGACAACCTGACCCCGGGTTCCATTCCGAAGGAGCGCACGGAAGCGAACGACGCCGTCGTCGCCGCCCTCACGGACACCCTGCAACAGTTCAACGTGGACGCCACCGTCACCGGCTTCAGCCGGGGCCCCACCGTGACCCGCTACGAGATCGAACTTGCTTCCGGCACCAAGGTGGAGCGCGTCACAGCGTTGTCCAAGAACATCTCCTACGCCGTGGCGTCGAGCGACGTACGTATCCTTAGCCCCATCCCCGGCAAGTCGGCCATCGGCATCGAGATCCCCAACACGGACCGCGAGACCGTTTCCCTTGGCGATGTCCTGCGCAGCCAGAACGCGCGGCGGACCGACCACCCCATGGTGATGGGCGTCGGCAAGGACGTCGAGGGCGGCTACGTCGTCGCGAACCTCGCCAAGATGCCGCACTTGCTCGTGGCCGGTGCTACGGGTGCCGGTAAGTCGTCGTTCGTGAACTCGATGATCACGTCGATCCTGATGCGCGCGACCCCCGATGAGGTCCGCATGGTCATGGTGGACCCCAAGCGCGTCGAGCTGACCGCGTACGAGGGTGTTCCGCACCTCATCACGCCCATCATCACCAACCCCAAGAAGGCGGCCGAAGCCCTCCAGTGGGTGGTGCGTGAAATGGACGCCCGCTACGACGACCTCGCCAACTATGGCTTCAAGCACATCGACGACTTCAACAAGGCGGTCCGCGCCGGCAAGGTTGTTCCGCCGGTTGACTCCAAGCGCGTCATCAAGCCCTACCCTTATTTGCTGGTGATCGTGGACGAGCTCGCCGACCTCATGATGGTGGCCCCGCGCGATGTCGAAGACTCGATTGTCCGGATCACCCAGCTCGCCCGTGCTGCCGGCATCCACCTGGTCCTGGCCACCCAGCGTCCCTCTGTTGACGTCGTCACCGGCCTGATCAAGGCGAATGTCCCCTCGCGCATGGCGTTCGCCACATCCTCTGTCACCGACTCCCGCGTGGTCCTTGACCAACCCGGCGCGGAAAAACTCATTGGTCAGGGTGACGCGCTCTTCCTGCCGATGGGTGCCTCCAAGGCGATGCGCGTGCAGGGCGCCTGGGTCAGCGAGTCTGAAATCCACCGCGTAGTGGAGCACGTCAAGGGCCAACTCAAGGCCGTCTACCGGGACGATGTGGCGCCCGAGGCGCAGAAGAAGCAGATCGACGACGACATCGGAGACGATCTCGAGGTCCTACTTCAGGCGACCGAACTCGTGGTCACCACCCAGTTCGGCTCCACGTCGATGCTGCAGCGCAAGCTCCGCGTCGGCTTCGCCAAGGCCGGCCGCCTCATGGACCTGCTGGAGTCGCGCGGCGTCGTGGGTCCGTCCGAGGGCTCCAAGGCCCGCGATGTCCTGGTCAAGCCCGACGACCTCGCTCCCGTACTGGCGGCAATGAAGGGCCAGGAGGCTCCGGCTGCGCCCGACGCGCACACGGCGGCCCTGAGCGAGAACGCGAACGCGAACATCGCCGTCGGAGGCTACGCAGAGGACCTCGTGGCCGCCGATCTCGAACGCCGCAAGCAGGTCACGGAATACCACGACGGAGCAGATGGGATCGATGACGAGGACGAGGGCGGCGAAGACGCCTGGTCATTGACCGGACGGTAGCCTAGAGGGGTGACTACATCCGACGGCAGCAAAGCCGGTTCCAGCAGCTCCGATATCTGGAACCTGCCCAACATCCTGACGATGCTTCGAATTGTCCTGGTCCCGTTCTTCGTGTGGTTCCTTCTGGAGGACAACAGCCGGCACGGCATCTGGCGCTGGGCCGCCGTCGTGGCCTTCGCCGTGGCGATCTATACGGACAAGCTCGACGGCGACATCGCCCGGAGCCGCAACCTCGTCACCAACTTCGGCAAGATCGCAGACCCCATTGCCGACAAGTTGCTGATCGGATCGGCACTCGTTCTCCTGTCGGCGCTGGGGGAGCTGCCGTGGTGGATCACCATCCTCATCCTCGTGCGCGAATGGGGCATCACCGCCTTGCGCTTCTTTGTCATCCGCTATGGGGTGATGCCGGCGTCGCGTGGCGGCAAGCTCAAGACCGCCGTCCAGACCGTGGCGATCTTCCTCTACATCCTGCCGCTGAATTCCTTCGCGCCGTGGCTCGTCAGCGTGGCCTTCTGGGTCATGATCGCCGCTCTCGTCATCACAGTGTGGACCGGCGTCGAATACGTGATTGAAGCCGCAAAGCTTCGCTCGGCCGGAAAGCGCGCATGAGCCCCACGGCTGATGAGGTGGCCGCTTCCGCCGTCGCCCTCGCCATCGAGCGGGGCGTCACAGTGGCTACCGCGGAATCCCTGACAGCCGGGATGGTTGCGGCCACGCTCGCTGATACTCCCGGGGCGTCAGGCATGCTCCAGGGCGGGGTCGTCGCCTACCAGAATGCGGTCAAGGCCGGAATCCTGGGGGTCTCCGAGGAACTGCTTTCCGCGGTCGGATCCGTCGACGCCGAGGTGGCAGCGGCTATGGCCGACGGCGCGAGGCGCGCGTGCGGGGCCGACGTCGGGGTCTCCACCACAGGGGTGGCGGGGCCGTTGCCGCACGACGGGAAGCCGGTTGGCACCGTCTACATTGGCGTCGCCACGTCGGACGGAGCCGCGGCGCATGCCTACTCCTTTCGGGGAGATCGGCCGAGTATCCGTGCGCAAGCAACGAGGGCCGCGCTGGAGCGCTTGTTTGAGTGCCTTGTCCATGCCGACCTACCGCACGTAAAGTAGCCGGGAACAAAAACTGCGGCCCAATAGTTGTTACATTGTGTCGCCCCGGAATGGCCGGGGCGCCTAGGATGTAGAAAACAACCGGTGCACCTGCAAGGTGAACCGGACTCACGAGGGAGCAAGGCGATACACATGGTTAAGCAGCCCGTATCCGTAAACGGCGTTGTCCGCTGGAAGGATGTGGGCTTGGCCGAGAAGGCACCGAGCGAACAGAAGGAGCGCAAAATGGTTGTACTGCGTCACGAAATCGGTGATGTCCTGCGCGATGTCCGCCAACGCCAGGGCCGTACGCTCCGCGAAGTCTCGCACAGCGCCCGTGTTTCCCTTGGCTACCTGAGCGAAGTTGAGCGCGGCCAGAAGGAAGCATCCTCAGAGCTGCTGTCCTCGATCTGCTCGGCGCTGGACGTTCCGTTGTCCGGCATGCTCCGCGAGGTCAGTGACCGGGTTGCCGTCGCCGAAGGCGTCGCTGTTCCGGACACCGTCCCGCAGGAATTTGCGCAGCGATACGGCCGCGATCTCGACCGCGAGCTCAGCGCCGAACTGAACGACGACTTCACCCAGGGCATGCTCTCCGGAGCCCGCTAAACGGACCTGGCTCCGGTACTCAGTTGCCGGAGTGTGATCGAGCACGTCGCTTCCGGGGTCCGTTGCGCCGAAACGTCGCTGCCTGGCTTCGTTGCGCCGAAACAACGGCACATACTTGAAGCAAGAAGGAGGGCCTCCAGATGGAGGCCCTCCTTCTTGGGTCTTTTGTGGCTTGCGCGGTCAATCCTTGCCGCTTCCTTCGCCGTAGGCCGCATTGAGCCGTTCAATGTAGTCAGCCAGCGTCTGGATTTCCTCCAGCGGCCACTCGCCCAGGCGTTCCCGGAATACCTGCCGGCGTGCGTCCTGGACCTGGTGCATCTTTTCTTCGCCCTTGGGGGTAAGCCGGATCGATTGTGCGCGGCCATCCTGGGGGTCGGCTTCCTTGTAGACCATGCCGATGCTCTCAAGGAACGCGATCTGCCGGCTCACCGAGGGCTTCCCGACGCCGATGCACGAGGCGAGGTCCGTCAGGCGGATCGGACCCTCCTTGCGGATGATCGACAGCAGTCCGTAAGCGGCTGGTTCCATGTCGGGATGGACCTGGCGTGATAACTGGTGGGACAGCGATCGGGCGCGTCGCCAGAACATGCTCAGCTGGTGTTCCACCTGCTGGAGGGCGGCATCGACGTTGTCGTCTACCTCCACCATCTCTGGCGCGTCGTCGGGAGTGTTGCTCATGACAACCATTCTAGAGTCCGCTCCCATGAGAGACTCTATTGGTGCGGATCAGTGACTTCTGGCGGCTGATGGACGATGAATTCGGGGCTGGCTACTCCCGGGTCCTCAGCAGCTCCCTTGTATTGGCCGGCGTCGGCGGCCGCACGGCAGACGACGCCTTGGCAGCGGGCTACAACCCCCGCGACGTCTGGCTTGCCCTGTGCGACGTCCAGGACGTTCCTCCGGAGCGACGGCTCGGCAGGGACATCAAGCCCTCGGACAAAGGTTCCGGAACGTTCTGACTTCCGGCTTCCGGTGACACGCCCGCAGATTTGTTCGAATATCTGTTCGGATGAGGCTATGCTCCTTTCAGAGGAAAATTGACCCTAGCGGACCATTTTTCGCATCATTCGGATCCTGTGGTTTTCCACATAGACGAAGTCGCACACAAAATTGTCAGCGGCTCGTACTAGCGTCGGGTGAGATAGGAAAGCGGCCGTTCAGGCCAGTCCACAGCGAGAAAGCATCAGAGGTGTGAACCATGGCGGCAAACCAGGATCGTGAGAAGGCGCTCGAGGCAGCGCTTGCCCAGATCGACAAGCAATTCGGCAAGGGCTCCATCATGCGCTTGGGTGACGACATCCGTGCGCCGATCGAAGTCATTCCCACCGGTTCCATCGCGCTGGACGTCGCTCTTGGGATCGGCGGCCTGCCGCGCGGCCGTATCGTCGAGATCTACGGTCCGGAATCCTCCGGTAAGACCACCGTCGCGCTTCACGCTGTAGCCAACGCCCAGCGCCAAGGCGGCATCGCTGCCTTCATCGACGCCGAGCACGCCCTCGACCCCGAGTACGCGGCGAAACTGGGCGTCGACACCGACGCACTGTTGGTTTCGCAGCCTGATACCGGCGAGCAGGCATTGGAAATCATGGACATGCTGATCGGCTCCGGCTCCTTGGATATCGTCGTGATTGACTCGGTCGCCGCCTTGGTTCCGCGCGCTGAAATCGAAGGCGAAATGGGCGACTCCCACGTCGGCCTCCAGGCCCGTCTCATGAGCCAGGCCCTGCGCAAGATCACGGGCCGGTTGAGCCAGACCAAGACGACCGCTATCTTCATCAACCAGCTCCGCGAGAAGATCGGCGTCTTCTTCGGTTCCCCGGAGACCACAACCGGTGGCAAGGCCCTGAAGTTCTATGCCTCCATCCGCATCGACGTCCGCCGCATCCAGACGCTGAAGGAAGGCGCGGATTCGGTAGGTAACCGCACCAAGGCCAAGATCGTCAAGAACAAGATGGCTCCGCCCTTCAAGATCGCGGAGTTCGACATCATCTACGGCCAGGGCATTTCCCGTGAGGGCGGCATCATCGACATGGGCGTCGAGCACGGCATCATCAAGAAGTCCGGTTCATGGTTCACCTACGACGGTGACCAGCTGGGACAGGGCATGGAGAACTCCCGCCGCTTCCTGCGGGACAACCCGGAGCTGGCCGCGGAACTTGAGCGGCTCATCAAGGAAAAGCTTGGTGTCGGAGTAGTCAAGCCTGCCGAAGCCGAGAAATCTCCGAAGCTGAAGGCCGTTGACGGCTAAGCGCGAGGGCCGCTCCCGGTCCTGGGGTCCGTCTGCGGATTCGTCCGTGGCAGCGGATCCTGAAGCCAATCCGGAGGCGGTTGCCCGGGCCATTGTGCTCCGCCAGCTGACCAATTCCCCTAAGAGCAGGCTTCAGCTCGCGCGCAAGCTGGCTGAGCGGAGCGTCCCGGAGGACGTGGCCGAAGCCGTGTTGGACCGCTTCGAGGAAGTCCGGCTCATCGATGACGCCGATTTCGCCGAGATGTGGGTCCGCAGCCGCGCGCAGTCGAGGAAACTCGCCCGGGGTGCCTTGAGGCGCGAACTGGCCGACAAAGGCATCGACGCTGAAACGGCCGAGAAGGCCCTCGCCCAGGTGAGCGATGACGACGAGCGGACCGCGGCCAGGGATCTGGTCGCGCGCCGCCTGAGGGCCGGAACGGACCTCTCCGACAGGACCGAGCGAGACAAGCAAACGCGGCGGCTCGCGTCGATGCTTGCCCGCAAGGGCTATCAACCGTCGGCGGCGTTCCGGATTGTCGGGGAGGTCCTGGACGAAGCCTTGGCCGGGGAGCCGGAGTCGCACGGTGCCGTGGCGCACGGCGGTCCTTACCTGGAGGAGATCGGCTAGTCGGCGTACCCGGCAAACTGAGAGTTGCCTGTGAGTATTGTCCCGGGCGGCGGGGTTGGGTGGCTTCTTGGCGGCCGTCGGCTAAGGTTCTGGACTAGTGTTCCGAGTCGGGAGGCAAGTCAGATCCAATGAATGCGTTGTCCCTGCGGCTTTCGGCAATTATTGTGCCCTTGCTTGTCGCGTCGCTTCTCCAGGCAGGCCCGGCTTCCGCGGACGACGATGCCCCGCCGTCGGGCTATCCGAGCTGGGCGGAGGTACAGCAGGCCCAGGGGAACGAAGCTGCCGCTAGTGCCGAAGTGGACCGCATCAACCAGTTATTGGCCGGCCTTCAACAGAAGTCCGGCGAGCTAGGCGCGGCAGCCATCAAGGCGGGAACTGAGTACGCGAAGGCCCATGACGCGCTGCAGCATCAGCAGGCAGTCACCCAGAAACTGGCTGAAGCGTCCCGACAGGCCAAGTCAAAAGCGGATTCATTGAAGAAGGCCACCTCGTCCCTGGTTGTCAAGGCATACGAGTCAGGCGGTTTCGATCCCGGACCATGGTCCCTCGCGAATGCCGCCATCGCACCGGACAACATTCAAAATTTCGCTTTGCTGAACAGGGTCCTCGATCGTACGGCGAAGCTGCACGATGATGCCCTGAGCGCTTCCCAGGCATCCGCCGCCGCAACCGCGCAGGAACAAGCCGCCCGCGATGTCCTGGCGCAATTGGACAGTGACGCCGCGGCAAAGGCCCAGGCCGCAGAGTCTGCCAGGCGCTCCGCCGAAGACAGCGTTGCCGCCACGGACGGCCAGCGAAAGACTATGGTCGCTCAGCTCGCGTCCTTGACCTCCACTTCTGCCGCGGTTGCGCAGAAGTACCAGGAAGGCCAGGTGGCGCTTGCCGCCTATCAGGCTGCACAGGAAGCAAAGAGGGAGGCAGCGCAGCGCCAAGCGGAAGCCGACGCCGCGGCGGCAGCCAATAGAGCCCAGCAAGCCCAACAAGCCCAACAGGCCCAGCAACCCGTCCAGGCGCCCATCAGCAGCGGCGGAGGCGGGGGCTTCGGAGGCGGGGGAGGCGGAGGAAACGTCGTCAACGACCCCGCAGGTGCACGGCAATACGCGTCCTCCCGGCTTGGCGCCTACGGCTGGGGCGGGGACCAAATGCAGTGTCTGTCCCTGTTATGGACCCAGGAATCAAGCTGGATGACGGACGCCACCAATCCCAGTAGCGGCGCCTACGGTGTTGCGCAGGCGTTGCCGCCGGACAAGTACTATTCGGCGGGCAGCGATTGGCTCAGCAACTACCGGACCCAGATCGATTGGGGCCTGGGCTATATCCGCGACCGTTACGGTTCCCCCTGCAACGCCTGGCAGCATGAGATGGGCTTCAACTGGTACTAGTCCGAGGGGCTACCCTAGATTGGTGAGTTCCCCTTCCGCAGCACCAGCACCAGCCCCCGTTCAGCAGCCCGTTCCGGCCCCGGTCAGCGAGCCTGCACCCGAGCACGGGGTGAAGCGCACCTACCAGGTGCGCACTTTCGGTTGCCAAATGAATGTCCACGACTCCGAGCGCATGGCAGGACTCCTGGAGGATGCAGGATACGTGCCCTTCGACGGCGGGGTCGCCGACGTCGTGGTCTTCAACACCTGCGCCGTCCGTGAGAACGCCGACAACAAGCTTTACGGCAACCTCGGCGAGCTCAAGCAGGTCAAGGCCGCCCATCCGGGCATGCAGATCGCGGTGGGCGGATGCCTGGCCCAGAAGGACCGCGAAACCATCGTGCGCAAGGCGCCCTGGGTGGACGCCGTGTTCGGTACCCACAATGTGGGCGCGCTCCCGGCTTTGCTGGACAGGGCCCGCCACAACAACGAGGCCCAGTTGGAGATCCTGGAATCGTTGGACGTCTTCCCATCCACCCTGCCGACCAAACGCGACTCCGTGTACTCAGGCTGGGTTTCCATCTCCGTCGGTTGCAACAACACCTGCACCTTCTGCATCGTGCCGTCGCTCCGCGGGAAGGAGAAGGACCGCCGTCCGGGCGAGATCCTGGCCGAAATCCAGGCGTTGGTGGACGACGGCGCCGTCGAAGTCACCCTGCTCGGCCAGAACGTGAACTCCTACGGCGTGGAATTCGGCGACCGCCTGGCTTTCTCCAAACTTCTCCGCGCCTGCGGTGACATCGAGGGCCTTGAGCGTGTCCGCTTCACGAGCCCGCACCCGGCCGCCTTCACCGACGACGTCATCGACGCGATGGCCGAGACCCCCAACGTCATGCCGCAGTTGCACATGCCCCTCCAGTCCGGCTCGGACAAGGTGCTCAAAGACATGCGTCGCTCGTACCGCTCTGCGAAGTTCCTGGGGATCCTGGACAAGGTCCGTGACAAGATTCCGCATGCTGCGATCACCACCGACATCATCGTGGGCTTCCCCGGCGAGACGGAAGAGGACTTCCAAGCAACGCTCGACGTCGTCGAGAAGTCACGCTTTGCTTCCGCCTTCACGTTCCAGTACTCCAAGCGCCCAGGCACCCCCGCCGCGGACCTTCCGGAACAGCTCCCCAAAGTCGTTGTCCAGGAACGCTACGAACGGCTGACCGCCCTCCAGGACCGCATCGCAGCCGAGGAAAACGCGAAACAGCTCGGACGCCGGGTTGAACTCCTGGTCACGGCCCAGTCCGGACGCAAAGCCGAGGAAACGCATCGTTTGTCCGGCCGCTCCCAGGACCAGAGGCTGGTCCACTTCTCCGTGCCCGAAGGCGCAGAGACCCCACGGCCTGGCGACTTCGTCACCGTAACAATCACCGAGGCTGCTGCCTTCCACCTCGTCTCGGATCCGGCGACGACCGCGGACTACAGCCTGAGGCGCTCCCGTGCCGGCGACGCTTGGGACCGCTCGCAGGCCGACTCCTGTGGCGCTCCGGCACCGGGTGCCGGCGGGGCCACAGGTCAAAAGGGCGTCTCCCTCGGCATGCCGTCGCTGCCCGCCCGGCGCGGCTAGTCCGACATGACAGCAGTACCGGCCGGATCAGCGGATCCGAATCCGCCCGTAATCGCCGTCGTCGGGCCTACCGGATCCGGTAAGTCCGATCTCGCCGTCCATCTCGCCCTCGCGATCGACGGCGAGGTCATCAACGCCGATGCTATGCAGTTCTACCGCGGAATGGACATCGGCACGGCCAAGATCAGCGTCGCCGAACGCAGGGGAGTGCCCCACCACCTGCTGGACACGATGGATGTCACCGAGGAAGCCAGCGTCTCCGCATTCCAGGCCGACTGCCGCGCCGCCATCCGTGATATTCATGGTCGCGGCAAGCGCGCCATCCTGGTGGGCGGCTCCGGCCTTTACGTCCGGGCAGCGTTGGACGTCCTGGAATTTCCCGGCACGGACCCCGGCGTACGGCAACGGCTGGAGCAGGAGCACGAAACAGCCGGTCTTCGGAGCCTCCAGGAACGCCTGCAGCACGTCGACCCCGTTTCTGCCGGAAGGCTCGGTGACGCCCGCCGCGTGATCCGCGCGCTGGAAGTCTTCGAGCTCACGGGGCGTCCGTTCAGCTCCTTCATGCCGAAACGCGAGTACTTCCAGCCGGCCGTGCAGATCGGGCTCGACGTCGACCGCGGAGTACTGCGCGAGCGATTGGCCGCGCGCGTCCTGGGGATGGTCGACGCGGGTCTCCTTGACGAGGTCGCGCGGCTCGACGCCGCCGGACTGCGACAAGGGAAGACCGCATCGCGGGCGCTGGGATATGCCCAATTCCTGCGGGTCCTCGACGGCGAGTCCGACACCGCTACCGCGGCCGAAGAAACCATCGTGGCCACCCGGCAATTCGCGCGCCGCCAGCTCACCTGGTTCCGGGCAGACCCCCGGATCCACTGGCTTGACTGGCAGGATCCGGATTTGGTGGCCAAAGCCGCAGAAATCTGCTCGAGCCCGGCGTCGGTGATTTAGGCGCGGCCCCTACTGCAGGTAGCCTTGAGCCATGGATGAAACCCTTGCATTTTCCGCCCCGCAGCCTGCCGCTGCCGGCGGTGCCGTACCCGCCTCCGGTCTTCACGGACTGGCCTTCTCCAAGGGGCACGGCACGGGCAACGACTTCGTCCTCATCGCGGACCCCGAAGACGCGCACCAGATTTCTCCGGACCAGGTCGCAGCACTGTGCGACCGCCACCTGGGCATCGGCGGGGACGGTCTCATCCGGGCAGTCCCTTCGCGCTTCCTGCCCGAAGGCCTCCAGTTGCTCGAAGCGGACTCCGATGCCGAATGGTTCATGGATTACCGAAACGGCGACGGTTCGTTGTCCGAGATGTGCGGCAACGGCGTCCGGGTCTTCGTCCAATTCCTGATCGAGCAGGGTCTTGTCGTGCTCAACACCGGTGAATCCCTGACCATCGGGACGCGCGGCGGCATCAAGAAGATCGTGAGGACTTCCGAGGGCTATGCAGTGGACATGGGACCGTGGGAGTTCATTTTCCCCAAGGACGCCACCAGCAAGGCCATGGACTCCCTCGTCAGCGCCGACGGACTGGAAGTCGCCCGGCCAGCCCTTTCCGTCAGCATGGGCAACCCGCACACGGTCGTGGCATTGGCCGAACTTTCAGAGCTCAAGTCCACGCAGCTCTTCAAGGCGCCCGTCGTCGATCCCAAGCCGGCCAACGGCACCAACGTCGAGTTCGTGGTTCCCGCGGAGCCCCTCGTTCACGACGGTGTAGGCAACATCACTATGCGGGTCCACGAACGCGGCGTCGGTGAGACCCAATCGTGCGGCACCGGTGCCTGCGCGGCCGCCGTTGCCATCCGCCACTGGGCCGGGGAAGGCGCTCCCGACACGTGGCGCGTCAAGGTGCCGGGCGGCGTCGTCGGCGTGCGCTTCTTCCCGGGAGAAAGCGGCCGTGAACATGTTGAGCTCAGCGGGCCGGCCGTGATAGTCGCTAGCGGGACGCTTTCCTGATTCGCAGCACGCGGAAGGATTTCGACGTACTTTCCCGGGATACCGAGAACGAAGCGTCGAGGGTATCGGCCAGCCAACGCTGAAGCGAGTCCGCTCCAAGGTTTTTCTGCACCACAAGCCAGGCGTTTCCACCCGGAGCGAGCCGCGGCAGCCACCTGAGCAGCAGGTTGTGGAGTTCGTCCTTGCCGATGCGGATGGGCGGATTTGACCAGATGGTGTCGAACGTCAAGTCGGGGTCGACGTCGTCGGGCAGGCTCGCTGTGACATTCCCGAGCTCCAGCAGGGCGGCATTCTCGTTCGTCAAGGTGACGCAGCGCTCGTTGACATCGACGGCGTGGACGCGGGCGTGCGGAGCCATGAGCCCCATCGTCAACGCTATGGGACCCCAGCCGCAGCCGATGTCCAGCAGATTTCCCTGCGGGGCCGGAGGTGGAACTTCGGAGAGCAGGATCGCTGTTCCTTTGTCGATCCCGTCGGGGCTGAAGATACCGCCCGATGTCTGGAGCCGGCGGGTCGCGCCGGCCAGTTCCACCGTGAGGGACTTGCGGGTGAACGGCCCCGCGGGCTGTGCGCTGAAATAGTGAGCAGACTCCATAGCTTGCCAGATTAGTGGCCAGCAGCGGGCAAGGGAAACCGCGCACGCCTCCGTTCCCGCTCAACACGGGCTTGACGGGGTCTGATAGTCTGATCCGCATGTTCTTGATCTTTGAGTAGCCGGCAATTTGTAAGTAGCCGGCAGTGCCCGCGACGCAGGCCTGCTTGATTTGCAGCGCCATTCCGCCTTGGCATGTCCGGTCCAGACGTTGCTTCTTGACGCCTGGACACTCAGCAGATCGTCCCCTCCCGTCCTTGGAACTGAGCAGCCAATCGCGCAGTCCGTTCCGGATGGAGGTCCCGGACCGTCGGCAGAGCCTTGCCAGGCATCAGCCCTGCGCGAATTCCGCGCCATAAGAGACGAATCGGCACTATTCTGGAAATGCCGAACCCCCTAAAGGAGACCATGACCACGCAGAAGAACACCGGACCCGATTCCGACGCCCAGGACCTGAGTCCTGAAGAAATCCAGGCTGTCATCGACCGGATTCTCTCCAAGGACGCACCTGCCATAGTTCAGGACCGCGACGAACCCCGGGGCGTGTTTGGCAAGGCCCAGGCAATCTCCCGCCTGGACGAAGAGCACAGCATCTACGACGGCGATCAAGAGGATCTGGCCGAACGGCGGGCCCTGCGCCGAACGGCGGGCCTGTCCACGGAACTTGAAGATGTCACCGAGGTTGAATACCGGCAGTTGCGCCTTGAGCGCGTAGTGCTGGCCGGCCTCTGGACCGAAGGCACCCTTGCCGACGCCGAGAATTCCCTGCGGGAACTTGCCGCCCTGGCCGAAACGGCCGGCTCGGAAGTCCTGGACGGGATTGTCCAGCGCCGCATGAAGCCGGACCCCGGCACGTTCCTTGGCTCGGGCAAAGCCCTCGAGCTCAAGGACATTGTGATGGCCACCGGCGCGGACACCGTGGTGGTCGACGCCGAATTGGCACCGTCCCAGCGGCGCGGCCTTGAGGATATCGTCAAGGTCAAGGTGGTGGACCGCACCACGTTGATCCTGGACATCTTTGCGCAGCATGCCAAGAGCCGCGAAGGCAAGGCCCAGGTTGAGCTGGCACAGCTGGAATACCTGTTGCCGCGCCTGCGTGGTTGGGGCGATTCCATGTCCCGCCAGGCCGGTGGCCAGGTGGGTGGTGCCGGCGCCGGCATGGGTTCGCGTGGTCCTGGTGAAACCAAGATCGAACTTGACCGCCGTCGGATCCGCACACGCATGGCCAAGCTGCGGCGTGAAATCGCCGCGATGAAGCCATCGCGCGAGACCAAGCGGGCCAACCGCCGTCGTAATGCCGTTCCTTCGGTCGCCATCGCCGGTTACACGAACGCCGGAAAGTCGTCACTGCTCAACCGCCTGACGGATGCCGGTGTCCTCGTCGAGAACGCGCTGTTCGCCACCCTGGATCCCACGGTCCGGAAGGCCCAGACCCCTGACGGGATCGGCTACACGCTCTCGGACACCGTCGGCTTCGTGCGCTCGCTGCCCACCCAGCTCGTGGAGGCTTTCCGATCCACGCTGGAAGAGGTGGCCGACGCCGATCTGATCCTCCACGTGGTGGACGTTTCGCATCCCGATCCGGAAGGCCAGATCGCGGCCGTCCGCACGGTGTTCAGCGAGGTTGATGCCCGGAAGATCCCGGAAATCATTGTCCTGAACAAGGCAGACGCTGCGGATCCGTTTGTCGTGGAACGGCTCAAGCAGAAAGAGCCACGCAACGTCGTCGTGTCCACCCGCACCGGACAGGGCATTGCCGAGCTCCTTGGAGCCATCAGCGAGGCCATCCCGCGTCCTGGTGTGCGCCTTGAGGTTCTGATTCCGTACAACCGGGGTGAGCTCATCAACAAGCTGCACAACACAGACGCCGAAATCCTCAGCCTTGAACATGAGGAGGAAGGTACCCGCGTGGTGGCCATGGTCCATGAAAACCTGGCAGCCGAGTTGGAGTCGTTCGTCAGCAATGGTTGACCCAGAGGCGGGGGAGCGCGGCGGGACCGTGGGGGAACGGACCGCCCTCGAACTCCTGGACAAAGCGGTCGCGGGCATGGGCGGCCAGAACCGCGTTGGCCAACACGAAATGGCCAGGCAGGTGGCGCGGGCGATCGAGACCGGGGAACACCTCCTGGTCCAGGCGGGCACGGGCACGGGCAAGTCCCTTGCGTACTTGATTCCGCTGATTGCGCACGCGATGGAGAGCAACAAGCCTGCGCTCGTGTCCACGGCCACGCTCGCCCTGCAGACGCAGATCGTGGGCCGGGATTTGCCCCGTCTCCTGGAGACGATCAATCCGGAGCTGGAGCGCCCGGTAAGCATCGCGCTGGTCAAGGGCCGGGCCAACTATGTCTGCCGGCACAAGCTGGAGGGCGGTTTCCCCAGCGAGGAGCCCGCTGAAGGGCAGTTGTTCTCCCTCGGCGAGGACACGAGCGTTCCGCATCTCGCCGCAGCCATCGGCGGGCCCGCCTCGCAGCTCGGCAAGGAGGTCCTGCGGCTGCGTGAGTGGGCCGCGAAGACCGCCACGGGGGACCGGGACGAACTCATGCCGGGCGTGACGGACCGGGCGTGGCGCCAGGTATCAGTCACGTCGATGGAATGCCTCGGGGCGCAGAAGTGTCCGATGGCGGAGGAATGCTTCAGCGAGCTGGCTCGCCACCGTGCCGCGGAGTCCGACGTCGTAGTCACCAATCACGCGATGCTCGCGGTCAGCGCCTTCGAAGGCCTGGCCGTGCTGCCCGAATACGACGTGGTCGTGGTGGACGAGGCCCACGAGCTGCAGGACCGCGTGACCGGTGCCGTGTCCGGGCAGCTGTCCGTGGCGATGATCCATGCCGCGGCCTCGAGCGCCCGCAAACACACTGCGATCACGGTGGACGCGCTGAACGCCGCTGCGGACCGCTTGGAACTTGCGATCATCGGAGCGCCCTCCGGCCTGCTGCCCAACGGGCTCAATGACGAACAACTTGATTGCGTGGACCAGCTGCGGGAAGCCTGCCGTGCAGCGCTTTCCGATTCGAAGGGCGACTCGTCCAACGCGGTCGACGGCGGCCGCCAGCTCGCGCGCTCACGGCTGATGTTGATCCTCGAGCTGTGCGAACGGTTGCTCTCGGCCCGGGAAAACCGGGAAGTCGTGTGGCTCTCCCGGAACAGCACCTTCGATCCGCAGCAGGGCTATACGGCGCCCGACGAGGATTCGCCTGCGCTCATCAATATCGCGCCGCTCAGCGTTGCCGGACGCCTGCGGGAGGGGCTCTTCGCGGGCCATACCGTGGTGTTGACCTCTGCCACCTTGGCTATCGGCTCCGCGTTCGAGGCCACGGCCGGAGGGCTGGGACTGACAGGACAAGGGGCCCCCAGCTGGACCGGCGTGGATGTAGGCTCGCCCTTCGACTACCCGAAGCAGGGCATGCTGTACGTCGCCAAGCACTTGCCCAAGCCGGGGCGCGGCACCTCGCCCGAAGCGCTGGACGAACTTGAAGAGCTCATCAAGGCCTCGCACGGCGGAGCATTGTGCCTGTTTTCTTCCCGCCGTGCAGCGGAGGACGCGGCGGAAGCGATGCGCTCACGCCTGGACGTGGATATCTTGTGCCAGGGTGAATCGACCATGGCCGCACTGGTCAGGCAGTTTGCCGAGGAAAAGGACACGTGCCTGTTCGGCACCATGTCCCTTTGGCAGGGCGTTGACGTGCCCGGCGGTTCATGCAGGCTGGTAGTGATTGACCGGATCCCGTTCCCTCGTCCGGACGATCCCCTGATGACGGCACGGTCCCGCGCCGTGGCCCAGGCCGGCGGCAACGGTTTCATGGCAGTTTCGGCGACGCACGCCGCCATCCGGCTAGCCCAAGGGGCCGGCCGGCTCATCCGCTCAACGGGGGACAAGGGAGTCGTGGCCGTGCTGGATTCACGGCTTTCGACGGAGCGCTACGGCAATTTCCTCCGGGCAGCGTTGCCGCCCTTCTGGCCCACCACGGACCGTTCGGTGGTGCGCGGTGCGCTCGAACGGCTCTACGCCGAGTCGGCTTAACAGGACCGCACCAGCAAGCAGCGGCCTCAGGCCCGCGGAAACGGGCGCTTGTTTCCGATCCCGGAGCCTGTAGGTGGGGAGCCGGAAACAAGCCCCGGTCCTGGTGCCCGGGTAGTGGGGTCATCCGTCGTGCCAGTGCGAGGGCATTTCCAGATCCGAGGGTAGAAGAGTCGCGCGACTGCCTCTGGCGGCATTGAGCTGCGGCTGGGTTAGATATATGGCCTTGGATAGGTCAGTGCGGTCAAACCTTGCATCCCTGACGTCTGCGCCGAGCAGATCCACACCCGATAAATCACTGTCCCGCAGATCCGCGCCAATCAGGTGGGCCCCTCTGAGGTTTGCCCCGCACAACCGGCGGGATCTGAGATTCTTGCCCATCAGATCAGCTCCCGGTTTTAGCGTGGAATCCAGATGGTCGCCTCCGGCGGCAAAGTAGGAGGCCCGTATTTCTTCGCTGACGCCGACTAGCGTTGACCTCACCTGGGAGTGAAGTTCTTGAATATCCAGTGCGAGCAGGTCCGTCAGCT
This sequence comes from Arthrobacter sp. NPDC080073, assembly GCF_040686575.1. Taxonomy (NCBI): domain Bacteria; kingdom Bacillati; phylum Actinomycetota; class Actinomycetes; order Micrococcales; family Micrococcaceae; genus Arthrobacter; species Arthrobacter sp. NPDC080073. The sequence continues at coordinate 46,571 of NZ_JBFBKR010000001.1, read as the reverse complement.
CGCCGCCGACTGCCTGTTTGATCGTATTCCGGAGCTTTACCGCACGGTTTGAGGAGTCGGGATCGAAAGTTCGTGCCCCTGCCTCGGCCAGGTACCAGAGCATCTCATGAAGCTGTCGGGCGGTTTTGAACGCGGAAAACATCTCGTCTTTGGTATCGGGGTGCGTAAGCCAGCTCTTTCCGGCGAAGAACCCTTGCGACACGTTTTGGCCAGCCCCGAAGCAGTCAAAGACCGTGCAGCCACGAAAGCCTCTTGGGCGCAGTCTGTCGTGGATGGTGCAGGAGAAGTCAGGTGCAAGGTTTTGGCAGGGAGAGCCTGCGGGTTTGTCGAGGGCAAAATCTGCAGAGCGGGAGAACCCGAACGCTGTGCAGCACAGGGCAAAGCAATTCCCACAGTCCGGGCGCAGGGATTGCCGGTCGAGGGCAGGTGAAAAGGGCTCGGTAGAGTTCGCCGATGATGTTTGCATGTGATCGTCCAGAGGTGAGTTCGGTGTTGGGCGTTGAGCAGGGGAACTCCACGTATGGAGTTCCCCTCGCGGGCGCACGGAATCACTGCTCGCTAAGGAGCGGCCTGGAATCGTTCAAAGGCCTGTGGATCACAGAGAAAAATGAAATATCACTGGCATCAGAATACCTGACTACCAGGCGGAGCGGGTCCGCGGGGACGCCCGGCTCCACGGCGGCGGTCGACCCGGCACGAGCAAGCCGTAGGTCCTAAGTGCGGGCCTCATGCCGTCAAAGCAACGGACTAAAGTGAGCGCAGGACCGAGACGACCTTGCCCATGATCGTGGCATGGTCTCCCAGGATGGGCTCGTACTGCGTGTTCTGGGGGAGCAGCCACGTATGGCCGTCGCGCTGCCGGAAGGTCTTGACGGTGGCTTCGTCGTCCAGGAGTGCGGCCACGATGTCGCCGTTGAGTGCGTCGTTTTGACGCCGTACCACCACCCAGTCCCCATCGCAGATAGCCGCGTCGATCATGGAATCGCCGGCGACCTTCAGCATGAAGAGTTCGCCATGGCCTACCAGCTGGCGGGGCAACGGCAGGACGTCTTCAACCGTCTGGTCCGCCAGGATGGGTCCGCCGGCAGCAATGCGCCCGACGAGGGGAACCATGGCCGTATCACTGGCACTCGCAAGTTCCGTGACAGCCAGGCCGCCGGCGCTGCGGAGTTTCGCCGGCGCTTCAACGCCGGGTATGGCCGAGCCGGCGTCCAGGGTCAACGGCATGAGGACTTCCATTGCACGCGGGCGCTTGGGATCGCGCCGAAGATAGCCAAGCTTCTCAAGCTGTGACAACTGGTGCGTGACGCTGGACAAGCTGGCCAAGCCAACAGTGTCCCCGATTTCACGCATCGACGGCGGATAGCCATGATCGTTCACCGAACGTTGGATGGTCTCCAGGATTTTCTTCTGGCGGACGGTCAGGCTCTTGGGTGTCTTCTGCGGCTGCTGGCTCCGCGCTGAAGCCGACCCGCTGCCAGTGGCTTTCGCTGCCATGTTCGCCAACGCCCTTCCGTTCCGCCCGTACGGCGCTGAGGCCTTGCCGGGACTGTCGGCCTGAAATGTCAGACCCTCCTGTTGCACTGATTCAGTGCTCGTTCCTTCACTCAAACGTAGGGCAGGCACAGGCGTTTATCAAACATTTGTTCTAGCGAGTCTCGACATCATTCGTTGATAAGTGCTAAAAATGTCCTAGCAAGGTTCGAATATGTGTTCTATAAAAGTGATGCAGGATCCGGGTTTTCGTTCGAATCGTTCGAACGGATCGACGAACAGCCGTCCTGCAAGCACTGACTGAAGGCAAGAATTGGCAGCCGCAACCAGAGATTCCGGAACGCGGCATTGTTCAGAAGGGCTCAGCTCATGTCCGCAATTACCATCACCCACAGGTCCGGCCGCAGCACGGCACCGGGCCGGCTTCGCCTGACCCGCCGGGGACGCATGGTCTTCTTCGGCGTCCCGGCAATGCTCTTGGTCGCAGCGCTCCTCAGCCTGGCGGGATTCCTGAATTCGCCGGCCAAGGCTGCTGATTCCACCGCCGAGCTGCAGCCCACCTCCAGCACGAGCGTCACGGTGCAAGTGGGCCAGTCCTTGTGGGGAATTGCGGGAACTGCCGCGCCTTCCCGGGATCCACGGGACGTCGTTGCCGAGATCATCCAGCTGAACAACCTTCAGGACGGCCGCATCGTGCCGGGCCAGCAGCTGTTCATTCCTTCCACCTAAAGGGCAATCCTGACCGGGCCGGCAGCCCGCCTGGAGGGGCGCCGGGCCGTCACAGTTTCAGTGCATCCACCGCGGCGCCTTAAACTGTCATGGTGAGTGACCAGCTTGAGCGACTTGACCGACTTCCCCTCCGGACCAACCTCCGCGGCCTGAGCCCGTATGGCGCGCCGCAGCTTGATGTTCCGATTTTGCTCAACGTCAACGAAAACACGCATGGCGTGCCAGCCGATGTCCAGGCGGCCATCACCGAGGCGGTAGCGGAAGCCGCCGTCGGGCTGAACCGCTACCCGGACCGCGAGTTCACCGAACTACGCGAGGCCCTTGCCGAATACCTCGGCCACGACCTTGCGGCCGAAAACATCTGGGCGGCCAACGGCTCCAATGAAGTGCTGCAGCAGATCCTCCAGGTTTTTGGTGGTCCGGGCCGGTCCGCGCTCGGTTTCCCGCCCACGTACTCGATGTACCCCCTGCTGGCCAGCGGAACCGACACGGCATACATCGCGGGTGTTCGTGCTGAAGACTATGGACTCGATGCAGCCTCGGCCGCCGCGCAGGTCCGCGAACTCAAGCCGAATGTCGTGTTCCTCTGCTCCCCGAACAACCCCACCGGCACGGGACTTGGCCTGGACGTCGTCGAGGCCGTATACGAAGCCGGCGAGGCGAGCCAGACGGTAGTGATCGTCGACGAGGCCTACCACGAGTTCGCCCACGACAACACGCCGAGTGCGTTGACGCTCCTCCCTGGCCGGGAGCGCCTCATTGTCTCCCGGACCATGAGCAAGGCTTTCGCCCTCGCCGGTGCACGCATCGGCTACATGGCAGCTGCCCCCGAGGTCGCCGATGCGATCCGCTTGGTCCGCCTCCCGTATCACCTCTCCGCCATCACGCAGGCAACCGCGCTGGCAGCCCTCCGGCACCGCGAAGCCCTCATGGCCGACGTCGAGGACATCAAGGTCCAACGCGACCGCATTGTCAGCGAGCTGACCCGCATGGGCTTCAAGCCAGCCGCTTCGGATTCGAACTATGTGTTCTTCGGCGGAATCGAAAACCCCCATGCCCTGTGGCAAGGCCTCCTGGAGCGCGGAGTCCTGATCCGCGACGTCGGCATACCGGGCCACCTCCGCGTCACCGCCGGTACGGAGCCTGAGACCACGGCCTTCCTTGAGGCGCTCGAAGCCTTGCTGGACGGCCAGGTCTCCGCACCGGCCTAGACTTGAACAAGTCCCACCACTCCTTCCTCCTAAGGACCATCAATGAGCGAAAACGGCGCCAGCACGGCGGCCGCCCGGACAGCACGCATGGAACGCACCACCAGCGAGTCCTCCGTCCTGGTTGAAATCAACCTCGACGGCACGGGAGTCTCGGATATCAGTACGTCGGTGCCGTTCTATGACCACATGCTGACGGCGCTCTGCAAGCATTCGCTCATCGACATGACTGTCAAGGCGACCGGAGACACCCACATCGACGCCCACCACACCGTGGAGGATGTTGCGATCACCTTCGGTGAGGTCCTCCGCAGCGCCTTGGGCAACAAGGCGGGCATCCGTCGCTTCGGCGAGGCCACGGTCCCGTTGGATGAAGCGCTGGCCCACGCCGTCGTGGACGTCTCCGGACGCCCGTACCTCGTCCACGGCGGGGAGCCGGCCGGCCAGGAATACCACCTGATCGGTGGGCACTTCACCGGTTCGCTTACCCGCCACGTCTTTGAGGCCATCACCCTGCACGCCGGCATCTGCCTTCACATGAATGTCCTGGCCGGCCGCGATCCGCACCACATCGTGGAGGCCCAGTTCAAGGCGTTCGCCCGTGCGCTCCGTTCCGCCGTTGAGTCCGACCCCCGAGTCGAGGGCATTCCGTCCACGAAGGGCGCCTTGTGAGTACGCACATCCTCAAGGATGGCGCCGTCGTGGATCCGAAGGCTGCCAGCCGCATTGTCTCGCCTGAAGGAAAACCGACCGTAACGGTTCTTGACTACGGCTCGGGCAATGTCCGCTCGGCAGTCCGGGCGCTTGAGCGTGCCGGAGCAGCAGTCACGTTGAGCGCCAAGCCCGACGACGTCCTGAACGCCGATGGGCTCGTGGTTCCCGGCGTCGGCGCCTTCGAAACAGTGATGCGCGAACTCAAGGCAGTCGACGCCATCCGGATGATCGGCCGCCGTGTGGCCGGGGGCCGGCCCGTCCTGGGTATCTGCGTCGGTCTCCAGGTGTTGTTCGAGGCCGGAGTGGAGCACGGTACCGAGGCAGAAGGCATGGGCGAGTGGCCAGGCAAGGTGGAACTCCTCCCAGCGCCCGTTGTCCCGCACATGGGCTGGAACACCGTGGACGTGCCCGAAGGCTCAAAGCTGTTCGCCGGCGTCGAGCACGAACGTTTCTATTTCGTACACTCGTACGGCGTGCAGAAGTGGGAATTCGACGTCGTCCAGCCCCGCATGGCCCCGCCGAAGGTGACCTGGTCCGAGCACGGCGCCCCCTTCATCGCCGCCGTGGAGAACGGTCCGTTGTGCGCCACGCAATTCCACCCCGAGAAGTCTGGCGACGCCGGAGCCCGGCTCCTGCGGAACTGGGTTGAGGGCTTGCGCCCACAAGCAAAAGTCCAGCCGCAGGCGACCGAGGCCGGAGGCACTGCCTAGTATGTGGTCCGTTATTTTCATGGGCGCGGCCGGGCTGCTGGTTGGCGGCGGAATCTCCTTCCACCAGCAGAAACGTCCCGCCTGGGTCTCGGTTTCGTTCTACGTCCTGGCCGGCCTGGCACTGCTCGCGGCCTACCTCTTCACCCTGCCCGCCAAATGATCCTTCCGGGCAACCGACGCCCGTCTCCACAACACCGAGGACTTCAATGACCACCGCCTCCGAACTGCCTGTTCTGGAACTCCTGCCCGCCGTCGACATCGTGGACGGCCAGGCTGTCCGTCTCCTTCAGGGAGAGGCCGGCTCCGAGACCAGCTACGGCACCCCGCTGGAAGCTGCACTGAACTGGCAGAACGCCGGAGCCGAATGGGTACACATGGTGGACCTTGATGCCGCCTTCGGCCGCGGCAACAATGCCGGCCTCATCAGCGAGGTCGTCTCGCAGCTGAGCGTCAAGGTGGAGCTTTCCGGCGGGCTGCGCGACGACGATTCCCTTGAGCGCGCACTTGAGCTCGGCGTCGCCCGCGTGAACCTCGGAACCGCAGCGTTGGAGAACCCTGAGTGGACCCGCCGGGCCATCGACCGCTTCGGTGACAAGATCGCCGTCGGGCTCGACGTCCGCGGCACAACGCTCGCGGGCCGTGGCTGGACCAAGGAGGGCGGGGATCTCTGGGAGGTTTTGGCCCGCCTTGAGGACGCCGGTTGTGCCCGCTACGTGGTCACCGACGTCACGAAGGACGGAACGTTGCAGGGTCCCAACGTGGAGCTGTTGCGCCAGATGGTCGAAAAGACCGGCAAACCCGTCGTTGCGTCGGGCGGCATTTCAAGCCTCGAGGACCTGCGCGTCCTGCGCGAACTCGTACCGCTCGGGGTCGAAGGAGCGATCGTCGGTAAGGCGCTGTACGCCGGCGCCTTCACGCTTCCGGAAGCCCTGGACGTCGCCGGCCGCCGCTGATGTCGCAGGATCCACAGCCCACTGCTGACAAGGCTTCAGCTCCGGCACCCCGGCAGTTGCCCGGGCACATCGCCGCGGCCCTGGCCGGTGCCGGGGGAACCGGCGATTCCGCCGGCCAGCCCTGGGCGGGCCGGGACCTGGCCGGTGACGCCGCCAAGATCCATAATTTCGAAGACGACGACGGAACGGCCGACGCCGGCTACCTCGCCGCCGTCGCGGCCTTGCTCGCCGGTACCGGAAGCGAAGCTGCGGTGGTGGCTTCGTTGGCAACCGCCAGGGTCTTTGTCCCGGTGGTGGCCCAGCTCGCTGCGGAAGCCGAAGGCGTGGACGGCCTCCATGCCGACAAGCAGGCCGACATGGCGCTCGTGACCCTGAAAGCGCCGGATGGGCGCACGGCCATGCCCGTGTTCACCTCCGCTGCCGCCCTTGAAGCATGGCACCCGCAGGCCCGACCCGTCGCCGTTTATGCAGCCCGGGCGGCGTTGTCCGCCGTGTCGGAGGGAGCCCAGCTGCTCGTCCTGGATCCCGGTTCCGATGTCACCTTCGTGGTGCGCCGGCCGGCCATGTGGTCATTGGCGCAGCAGCGCGACTGGACGCCGTCGTACCTTGATGATGAACTGGAGGCTGCTCTCAATTCCTTGGCGGGGACGTACCCGGCCGTGCGGCGCCTGGAGATGCGGCCAGGATCGGGGATGGCTTCGCGCACGGCTGATGGATCGGCCATGGCCGGCGGGGGCCCCGGGCCTGAATTGCGCGTGGTGCTGTACCTCGAGGACGGCCTGGACGCCGCCGCGGTGCAGGATCTCGTCTCCGGGCTGAACGGACGTTGGGTGCAGAACGAATTGTTCGCCGAGCGGGTTGACTCTATCGAAGTCAGCTTGCAGCGGGCGGCACAGTAGCCGAAGGCACAGGGGGAACGTCCTTGTCCTGCCCTCGGCAGAACAGAGGATGTATCTCGTGAATTTCTCTCTCTACCGGGAGATGCTTTCCATCACGTCCGTGCGGCGTCTCCTGCTGGTGGGCATGGTCGCCCGCATACCGCACTCGGCGGCGGGAGTTCTGCTTACCCTGCACATCGTGCTGACCTTGGGCAAGGGATACGCCGCCGCCGGTGCTGCGGCCGCGGTATTCACCATCGGAATCGCGATCGGCGCTCCGTGGCGAGGGCGGCGTGTGGACACTGTCGGCCTGCGCAAGGCGCTTGTTCCCTCGGTGGTGTCTGAGCTGGTGATTTGGTCCGTCGTTCCGCACGTCAGCTACGAATGGATCCTTCCCCTCGTCTTCGTCGGAGGCCTGTTGACGCTGCCGATCTTCAGCGTCATCCGGCAGTCCCTCGGTGTGCTGGTTGATGGCGAGCAACGGCGTTCGGCCTACGCCCTGGATTCGATCGGCACCGAAGTGGTCTTCATGATCGGCCCCGCAGTGGGCGCAGTTGTGGCTACCAGCGGTTTCACGGTCCTCGGCCTGACCATCGTGGGCGTGTGCACCTCGGCGGCCGGCCTCTTCCTGCTGTGGTTCAACCCGCCCACCCGCAGCGAGGGCGTCCTGGATGCAGGCCAGACGGCCGACCGGGATGCCGATGAGCTCCATGCGGCCGAAGCCGCGGTGGTGGCTTCGGCGCCGGCCCATCTCCAGGAAGCCGCATCGGAGATGGCTCCGACGGTCCCGCAACCTTCCGGGCTCCGCGGAAAGATGGCCCGGAACTTCACATGGTTCACCGCGGCGGTGGCCGCCGTGTTCGCCGTCGCCGCAGGATCCGGCATGGTACTAAGCGGCACCGACGTCGGAATCGTCGCAGTGTTGCAGCGCGGCGGGCACGAGAGCGAGATCGGAATTGTCTTCTTCTTCTGGTGTGCCTCTTCGGTAGTCGGCGGCCTCATCTACGGCGCCATGCACCGGCCTGTCTCACCGATCCTGCTCCTGCTGGGCATGGCGGCCCTGACCATTCCGATGGGCTTCGCCGGGGACACCTGGACCCTTGCTTTGTTGTCCCTGCTCCCCGGCCTGCTCTGCGCGCCGGTGTTGTCCGCGGCTTCGGAAAAGGTCGCCGAGATCGTGGATGAGGACCGGCGCGGCGAGGCAATGGGCTGGTATGGCTCGGCTCTTACAGCAGGCGTGGCTTTCGGTTCGCCGGTCGCGGGGCTCTTTATCGACGGCGTCGGGCCGTGGGCCGGCTTCGTCGCCGTCGGGACGGCGGGAGTGGTGCTGTGCCTTGCCGGACTGTTCCTCCAGCTGCGTCGGCGCCGGATCATGACCACCACCCAGGCCGGTGCGGGGGATCCGGCCACCTGAGTTGCGCCGAAACCGCCAGGATACGACGACGGCGGGCCGGCCAAAGGGGCCAGCCCGCCGTCGCGGTGGTACGGGTGCTCCGGGTCAGTTGACCGGGCCGGTGAACTTTTCGCCCGGGCCCTTGCCCGGCTCGTCCGGGATGAGGGAAGCTTCGCGGAACGCAAGCTGCAGGGAACGGAGGCCATCGCGCAAGGGACCGGCATGCTGCGAGCCGATTTCCGGTGCTGCGGCGGTGACCAGGCCGGCCAAAGCGGTGATCAGTTTGCGGGCTTCGTCCAGGTCCTTGAGCTCCCCGGCCTCGGGGTCGTCGGCCAAACCCACCTTGACGGCCGCAGCGCTCATGAGGTGAACGGCGCCGGTGGTGATGACCTCAACAGCCGGAACTTCCGAAATGTCGCGGATCTGCTGGCCTACTCCGGCGTCGGTGCCGGCGGGCTCGTGGTCGAGGGAATTGCTGTCTGAAGTGCTCATGCTGGTAAGCTTGTCACAGACCGACTGGAAGTTGCCATTTTCCGTGGCACACGCAGCGCTCGGCCCCCATCCTTAATGTGCGGTTGGTTGCCGATTTCTGTAGAATTGATTTTCAGTTTGCAAGCGGAGTTCTCTCCCACCCGCGTCAGCCGTTTCCCTCCGGGGATATAAGTTGCCGGGTACCTGGTCGGACGCCGTTCAAGGTCAGCCTTGGATGGTGCGAACGCCCCTCCAAGGGGCCGTTTCCGATCTTCGAGGCCTTCGATTGCGCCAGCAATTGGGGGCCTTCTCTATTTGCCGGTGGAATACTCATCACAACAACAGGAGCTTTGACATTAGCGAGCCAAGAATCAATGAGCGTATCCGCGTCCCCGAGGTGCGTTTGGTCGGCCCTGCCGGCGAACAGGTTGGAATCGTCCGTATTGAGGACGCCCTGCGTCTGGCTGCCGAGGCTGACCTGGATCTCGTTGAAGTTGCACCGCAGGCGAAGCCTCCGGTGTGCAAGCTGATGGACTTCGGCAAGTACAAGTACGAAGCCGCTGTTAAAGCCCGTGAGGCCCGCAAGAACCAGACCAACACGGTTCTTAAGGAAATCCGCTTCCGCCTGAAGATCGACACCCACGACTACGAGACCAAGCGCGGCCACGCGCTTCGCTTCCTTGGTGCCGGTGACAAGGTGAAAGCCATGATCCAGTTCCGCGGACGTGAGCAGCAGCGCCCCGAAATGGGCATCCGCCTGTTGCAGCGCTTCGCTGAGGACGTTGCCGAAGTTGGCGTGATTGAGTCCAGCCCGCGCATCGATGGCCGCAACATGGTCATGGTGATCGGTCCGTTGAAGAACAAGGCCGAGGCCAAGGCCGAGGCCCGCCGCGCGGCGCAGCGTGCAGAAGCCAAAGCCCAGAATGAAGCCAAGGCCGCAGGCCGCATTGACGTTTCAGGCGAGGATGCTCCCTTGACCCAGTCACTCGCGGACTTGCTCCCGGCGGAACTCTTGACCCAGACCGGGGAAACCCAGGCCGAGGAAACCCAGGCCGAGGAAACCCAGGCCGAGGAAACCGTTCCCGACGTCGTTGAGGCGGAGGCTGCCGAAGTCGAGGAGGCTCCGGTCGCTGAGGAATCGGTTGTCGAAGAGGCCCCTGTGGTTGAAGCGGCTCCGGTTGTCGAAAAGGCTCCCGTGGCTGAAGCAGCACCGGCACCGGCGCCCGCAAAGGCTCCTGAGCAGGCAGCTTCCAAGCCTGTTGTTCCGGCCGCCCCCAAGCCTGCCGCTACACCAGTACCGAAACCGATGGCGAAGCCCGCGGTTCCGAAGCCTGCAGCTCGACCGGCAGCCCCCAAGGCCGCTCCGAAGCCCGCGGCACGCAAGACCAACTAGTCACGCCGCAGGAGGCATCCCCTCCGCCCGGCACGAAAGCAGCAGCTGCCCCGTATGGGGAGGCTGCACGAAAGAACTGCAGACCCAGTCTGCGGACACGTAAGGAGATCGGTTCCCATGCCGAAGATGAAGACCCACAGTGGTGCTAAGAAGCGCTTCAAGCTGACCGGTACCGGCAAGCTGAAGCGCCAGCAGGCTAACCGCCGCCACTACCTGGAGCACAAGTCCTCCACGCTGACCCGTCGCCTTGCCGGCGACAGGATCGTCTTCAAGGGCGATGCCAAGGTCATCAAGAAGATGCTCGGCGTCTAAGTTCCAAGTTTTCTGGTTGCTGCCATCCGGTAGCTGCCGACTACACCAAAGCCTTCTCAGGCCGGCCGGGTTTCCGGCAGTAGCAGCTTGGGATAAGAATTTTGAAGGAGTACGCACGTGGCACGTGTGAAGCGGGCGGTAAACGCCCACAAGAAGCGTCGGGTTGTCCTTGAACGGGCCAAGGGTTACCGCGGTCAGCGGTCTCGCCTGTACCGCAAGGCAAAAGAGCAGCTGCTGCACTCGTTTGTGTACAGCTACGGCGACCGCCGCAAGAAGAAGGGTGACTTCCGTCGCCTCTGGATCCAGCGCATCAACGCTGCATCCCGCGCCAACGGCCTGACCTACAACCGTCTGATCCAGGGCCTGAAGGCCGCTGAGGTCGAGGTTGACCGCCGCATGCTGGCAGAGCTGGCCGTCTCCGACGCCAACGCTTTCGCCGCTCTGGTCAAGGTTGCCAAGGACTCCCTGCCTGCCGACACTTCCGCTCCGGCCGCCAAGGCCGAGGCCGCTCCGAAGGCTGCCGCCAAGACCGCCCCGGCTGCTAAGGCTGCTTCCGGCGTGAAGGCCTCCGTTTCCGAGGAAGAGCCCGCTGCCAAGGCACCCAAGGCCAAGGCTGCGAAGAAGCCTGCCGCTGAAGCTGCTGAGTAGCACGCGTAGCCTCAGTTCATGGGACAGTGGCAACTGCCACTAAAGTTCTATATATGAACGAAACCGGGCGCCCGCAAGAACTTCCGATGTCCAACCCCCGAGCCGATCGGGTCAGGGATGTCGCGAAGCTTGCAGGGCGCCCGGCCCGTTTAAAGCGCGGCCGGTTCCTCGCGGAAGGCCCCCAGGCCGTTCGCGAAGCGCTGGTCCTGCACCGGGAGCGGACCGCGGCGGGGGAGCCCGGCGTCGTACACGAAGTCTTCGCGAGCGAAAGCTGCCTGGAGCGGCTCCCTGAACTGGCCGAGCTCGCCGACGGCGTTGCCTTGCGGCTCGCGAACGACGATGTCCTGGCCGCCATGGCGGACACCGTCAATCCCCAGGGGATTGTGGCCGTCTGCGGTTTTGTGGACGTCAGCCTTGAATCAGTGCTCGACGCCGGGGCGCGGCTGATCGCCGTCATGTGCCAAGTGCGGGATCCCGGCAACGCCGGAACGGTGCTTCGGGCCGCTGATGCGGCCGGGGCGGATGCGGTGGTCTTGACGGCCTCCAGCGTTGACATTTACAACCCGAAAGCTGTGCGGTCCACGGCAGGTTCGCTCTTCCACCTGCCGGTGGTCCTCGGTGCGGACGTCGAAGAGCTTGTGGCCCTCTGCAAGGAGCGTGGCATCGGGATTCTCGCAGCCGACGGCTACGGCACCCTCAACCTGGACAAACTCCAGGACGAGAACGCGGCACGCCGCCTGGGTGCGTCGGCAGCGCCTTCCGCCTACGCACTCGAGGCCCCGACGGCCTGGCTGTTCGGCAACGAGGCGCAAGGACTTTCAGACTTCGAGCTGGCCCTTGCGGACCATCGTGTCGCAGTGCCCGTCTATGGTTCGGCGGAAAGCCTGAACCTCGGCACGGCCGCCACTGTCTGTCTGTACGCCAGCGCACGCTCCCAGCACGCCGCCTGAGAATTTCCCAACAGGTACGGTATTACTTGCAGGGATGCAGCCCCGCGGTCCGTTCCTGCCGATTCACTCACATCCCCTGAACTCACATCCCCTGAACCGAAGAAGAGGTGGAGCCTTCGTGGCTGCAAATGGCGGTACCAAGGCAATCGTGGCGGCATTGAGTGCCAACCTGGCGATCGCTGTGCTCAAATTCGTCGCATTCGTCCTGACGATGTCGTCATCCATGCTGGCCGAGGCGATCCACTCCGTAGCCGACTCCGGCAACCAATTGCTCCTGCTGCTCGGCGGGAAGCGGGCGCAACGGGCCGCAAGTCCCGAACACCCGTTCGGCTACGGCCGGGAGCGCTACATCTACGCCTTCATCGTCTCGATCGTGCTGTTCAGCGTGGGCGGCCTCTTCGCGCTCTACGAAGCCTGGGAGAAATTCCAGCACCCCCATGGCATTGAAGGGGATTTCTGGTGGGTGCCGCTCGCCGTGCTGTTCGGAGCCATTGCGGCGGAGTCCTTCTCCTTCCGCACCGCAATCCACGAATCCAACCCCTTGCGCGGCAAACAGAGCTGGATCAAATTCATCCGCAACGCCAAGCAACCGGAACTGCCCGTGATCCTCCTGGAGGATTTCGGAGCCCTCCTGGGCCTCGTTTTCGCGCTGTTCGGCGTGAGCCTGACACTGATCACGGGCGATGGCTTGTGGGACGCCGCCGGCACAGGAATGATCGGCCTGCTTCTCGTGGGCATCGCCGTCGTGCTCGCGGTGGAAACCAAGTCGTTGCTGCTCGGCGAATCAGCCACCAAAGAGGACAATGCGCGGATCACGGAAGCCATTGAGTCCGATGGCACGCGCATCATCCACCTCAAGACCATGCACCTGGGCCCGGAGGAGTTGCTTGTCGCTGCGAAGATCAGCGTTGGCGCGGCAGATACGGGACAGGCGATCGCCAAAGCGATCGACGCCGCCGAACTCAGGATCCGCACTGCAGTACCGATCGCCCGGGTCATCTACCTGGAGCCCGACGTCGAGCGGGTCCAGGTCTAAGCAGCCCCGAGGCAGCGTAGCGGCGGGGGCGCGTTATCCGGCAGCATGCGTCTAAGCGACGAAGGAGCGAGCATGCAGAGGATGATGCGCTTTCGTCGCGTAACCAAGCATGCTGGGCAACACTAAGCCGCCAGCGGCCGCGTGCGCTCCAACCAGCCGCTGATGCCCGCGACGCCGAGGCCCAGGACTGCCAGGACAGCTCCAACGAGGGCAGGGGCGACGTATCCCCAGCCCCAGGCGATGACCACGCCGCCGAGGAACGCGCCAAGGGCGTTGGCGATGTTCAGGGCCGAGTGGTTGAGCGAAGAGGCCAAGGACGGGGCGTCCGGCGAAGCGTCGAGGAGGCGCGTCTGCAGGGGCGGAATAAGCATGGAGCCGATACCGCCCACGATGAAGACCATGATGAAGGCCGACCACGCCCAGTGGGCTGCGACGGCGTAGGCCACCAGCGCCAAGGCGATGAGGGGAAGGACCCGGTAGATGGTTCCCATGACCGACTTGTCGGCGATGCGGCCGCCCACGATATTGCCTGCCACCATGCCGAGTCCGTAGAGGGCGACTACGAGGGGGATCAGCGCCTCCGGGATCCCGGCAACGGACGTCATGGTGTGGGAGATGTATGTGTAGGTGGCAAAGAAGCCGCCGAAACCGATGATTCCGATCAGCAGTGCCAGCCACACCTGGATGCGTTTGAGAGCACCAAGTTCCCGGCGGATGCTTGCCTCGGGGTGGGCAGGCTCAAAGGGGACAAACTTCCACAGCAACACACTGGTGGCCAGGCCGATGATGCCCACCACGACGAAGAGCAGGCGCCACCCGAATGTCTGGCCGAGCCACGTAGCCGCAGGAACGCCGATCACGTTGGCGACGGTAAGTCCGCCCATGACCATCGAAATCGCCCAACCTCGCTTGGTGGGAGCAACCAGGCTCGCTGCGATGACCGCGGCGATCCCGAAGAAGGCGCCATGGGGCAGTCCCGAGGCAAACCTCGTGATCACCATGGTTCCGTAGTCCGGTGCAATGAAGGACGTCAGGTTCGCTATGGAAAGGAACAGCATGAGTCCCAAGGCGAGTTGCTTGCGGGGGAGCCGGGCGCCCAGCGCCGCGAAGACCGGCGCCCCCACCACGACCCCCAAGGCGTAGGCGGAAATCAGGTTCCCGGCCTCGGGAGTGCTGATATTGAGTCCCTGCTCGATCTCCTTGAGCAAGCCCATCATGGTGAACTCCGTGGTTCCGATGGCGAATCCGCCCATGGCAAGGGCGAAGATCGCCAGCGACACGTGACGGCTTCCGGTCTTTTGGGAGGTCTTAGTGACAGCGGTAGTGGTCATCGTCCTGTTTCTTGGGGGCGAGCGGGATGCCACTCGAAGGGAATAAAGCCGACTTTTAACCTTAGTGCGAGTCGCCGCCGAATGTCCCCGAATGTGACAACTTCCATAGGCAGGGGTGATGAGCTGACGGCCAATAGACTGTTGCGGTGACTGGACTGATAAGCGTGGCGGGCGCCGCCGTCGTCGATTCCCTTGAAAGCCCGAAGCGGCTGCTTGCCGCAAGACGCAGCGCCCCGCCGCAATTCGCGGGAATGTGGGAGTTCCCGGGCGGCAAGCTGGAGGCGGGGGAGTCCTTCGAAAACGCGCTGCACCGCGAGCTGCTCGAGGAACTCGGGATCACTGTCCGGCTCGGGGCCGAAGTGGAACCGGACGCAGGCGACGGTTGGCCCCTGAACGAACGGGCCGTCATGAGGGTATGGTTCGCCGAACTGCTTGACGGCGAACCGCGTCCGCTCCAAGACCACGATGAACTCCGGTGGGTTCGGCTTGGCAACGGAGACGAAGCGTTCACGTTGCCGTGGATTCCTGCTGACCTGCCGATTGTCCGTGCACTGCTGGAACGGGTGGCCTCGGGGCTGCTCGGCTAAAAAACCCGGCTAGAAGAGAGTCGACTGGCCGGTTGCGGGAAAGGAAGCCGCTGGAAGTGAAGCCGGCGTCTCCTTGCCCGCTGTCGCGTTCCTGTGGCTGAAACCGCTGCTCCCGGAAAAGCCGTGACGGGCCTTGAAGTAGTTGATGCGGCCACTCAGCCAGGTCCTGTATTCCTTCGAAGCGTACGAGCCTTGGCCGTAAAGGCGCCGGTACTTGCCGACGAGGCCGGGGTGATGTGCCGCCAGCCATTGCATGAACCATTCCCGCGTGCCCGGCTTCAGGTACAACGCCCCGGCCGTCACGCCAGTGGCACCGGCCCCGGACAGGGCGGTAAAGAGCGACTCCAGGGCGTCATCGCTGTCCGTCAGCCACGGCAGGATGGGCATGGCCATGACACCACAAGGCAGCCCGGCCTCCCGCAGCCGGCGGATGAGCTTGAGCCTGGCTCGCGGCGCGGGCGTGCCCGGTTCCACTGCCGAGGCCAGGGTTTCGTCAGTCATGGCCAGCGAGATACCCAGATCCACGGACACTTGGCTGGAGGCGTGCTTGAGGAGGGGAACGTCGCGGCCCAGGAGGGTTCCCTTGGTGAGGATGGAAAACGGAGTGCCGGAATCGGCCAGGGCCCGGATGATCCCCGGCATCAACTGGTAGCGGCCCTCTGCCCGCTGGTACGGATCTGTGTTGGTGCCAAGGGCCACATGATGGTGGCCCCACGAGGGTTTGGACAGTTCCTTGCGCAGCACTTCCGCCGCGTTGATCTTCACTATGACTTGGGAATCGAAATCGTGTCCGGCGTCGAACTCCAGGTAGGTGTGGCTCTTGCGTGCCAAGCAGTAGACGCAGGCGTGGCTGCACCCGCGGTAGGGGTTGACCGTCCATTCGAAAGGCATCTGGGAACCGGACGCCACCTTGTTGAGCACCGATTTGGCGGTGACCTCATGAAAGGTGACTCCGGAGAATTCGGGGGTTGAGACGGAACGCACAAGCCCGGCCAGCGGCAGCAGTGCGTCCGTTGCTGGGGCGGCTCCGGACAGAATGCTGTCGCTGTTGTCTCCGGGTGCCGGACCACGTTGTGGTGAAAGTGCTTGTGCGTCCCATCTCATGGCCTCCATTCGAATATATGTTCGAACACTTGTCAAGGCCCGATGAAAGAACGCCCATGGAAGATCGAACGATGACCCTGGAAGCCGGGCCAGCTCTTGATAGGGTGGGTTCATGATTCTGCTGACGGGTTTCGAGCCGTTTGGCGGCGATTCCGACAACCCCTCGTGGGCTGCCGTCCTCGAAGCGCAGGAAGTTTTGCGCGCCGAAGGGCATGAGGTGGAAGCGCTCGAGCTACCGTGCGTTTTCGGTGAATCCGCTGCCGTCCTGCGCGAGGCCATGGGGAGGCTGCGCCCGGAGCTGGTCGTGTGCGCCGGGCTCGCCGGCGGCCGGGACCGGCTCTCCTTGGAGCGCGTGGCTATTAACTGCGATGACGCCAGAATCCCGGACAACGCTGGAAACAGGCCCATCGACAAGCCTGTGGTGCCGGAAGGGCCCGCGGCGTACTTCAGCACACTGCCGGTGAAGTCCGCGCTCAGAGCGCTGCAGATCGCCGGAATCCGCGCCGAAGTCTCGCAGACTGCCGGGACCTACGTCTGCAACCACGTGTTCTACGCCCTGATGCACGAGCTCGCCGGGGGTGTTGCACCCCGCGCGCGGGGCGGCTTCGTCCACGTTCCCTATGACGAGGCCCGACTGCCGAAGGGCAGTGCCGCGCCTGGGATGGCGACGCGCGACATGGGACGGGGGATCGCCGTCGTCGTGCGGACTGCGCTTGAGACTCCGGTGGACGTGAAGCTATCCGCGGGCGCTGTCCACTAGCCGCCGTTACTCCCCGGTGAGTCGAGCTCCCACTGCACCACAACGCTCGCCGTAACCGCCACCGATCCCGCTTCGATGGGCACGCTTTCGCTCGCTGCGGCGCGCTTCATACCGCCCATCATCGGCACCGGCGACCCATGCTCCAGGCGCTGGTCTATGGATAGCACTTGCCCCAGCCGGCCGCCGGCAAGTGCGGCAAACCGGGCCGCGTTTGCTTCGGCCTCCCGCCATGCCGCCTCTTGCGCCCGCGCGGCAACGGCGGAGGAATCCGTGAATCCTTGTTCGATCCCGTTGATGCGAAGGCTGTCACCGCCTGCAGCCACCGCGGCGGATATGGCCGCCGGAGCCGCTGACGGCGGGCTGACCCGGGCAACCAAGGTCGTGGATGCAACATAACCAGTAACCTTTTGCCCTTGGTTTTCGGCCCAGACGAGTTCGGCACGGAGATTGAGGCCACTGGTGCGCAGGTCAAGACCGGCCACACCGCGCCCGCGCAACGCCTCCCTCACCGCCGAGGCGATCGCGCCGGCGTCGCAGTAGGCAGCTTCGGCCGCATCGCGCCTGACCTCGACGGCGAGCGTGAACGTGAGCAGGTCAGGAACGGCTTCGGCGGTTCCTTCCCCGGTGACAGTGATGGTGCGGGCCGGTGTCATGAGGCCATGCTAGCCCCGGGCGCTCGCGGACGCCGTCCGAAGGGTGTCACGGGTTAAAGCCCCACCGAACCCTTCTACTAGACTGGGTGTTAGTGCCCGCCGGACGTGTCCAGCGAGCATCGCTCCTGCTTTTGCCATGGCCTCGCCTGGTGAAGACCATTTCCGACTCGTAGCTAAGAACAGTAGATGACTGACACTTTGCCGGGCGCTGCCATCCCGAACCCTCTGGATGAAGCCGCCATCACCGCTGCCGTTGAGGAAGCCGTCGCCGCGATTGCCGCTGCATCCTCCCTCGAAGAACTCAAAGCCGTCCGCTTGGCGCACACCGGCGAGAAGTCGCCTTTGAGCCTTGCCAACCGTGAGATCGGTGGCCTGCCCAAGGAGCAGAAGGCCGCCGCAGGCAAGCTCATGGGTTCCTCCCGTGGCCGCGTCAACCAGGCGCTCGCAGCACGGACCGCCGTGCTCGAAGCCGAAAACGACGCCCGCATCCTTGTCGAGGAAACCGTCGACGTCACGGCGGCGCCGCGGCGGCGCCGTGCCGGTGCCCGCCATCCCCTGTCCACGCTGCAGGACCGCGTGGCGGACATCTTCGTCGGCATGGGTTGGGAAATCGCCGAAGGACCCGAGGTCGAGTCCGAGTGGTTCAACTTCGACGCCCTCAACTTCAAGCCCGACCACCCGGCCCGCGAAATGCAGGACACCTTCTTCGTGGAGCCTCCCGAGGCGCACCTCCTCATGCGCACGCACACTTCCCCCGTGCAGGTCCGTTCCATGCTGGAGCGCGAAGTGCCCATCTATGTGCTGTGCCCGGGCAAGGTATTCCGCACCGATGAACTCGATGCCACCCACACGCCCGTGTTCCACCAGTTCGAGGGCCTTGCCATCGACAAGAAGCTGAGCATGGCCGACCTGCGCGGCACCTTGGAGCACTTCGCCCGGCAGATGTTCGGTGACGAGGCACAGATCCGGCTGC
Source organism: Arthrobacter sp. NPDC080073 (assembly GCF_040686575.1). Lineage (NCBI taxonomy): Bacteria > Bacillati > Actinomycetota > Actinomycetes > Micrococcales > Micrococcaceae > Arthrobacter > Arthrobacter sp. NPDC080073. Next base: position 28,274 of record NZ_JBFBKR010000001.1, on the reverse strand, counting down.
GTCCCAACTACTTCCCGTTCACCGAGCCCTCCGCAGAGCTGGACATCTGGCACCCCGGTGCCAAGGGCGGCCCTCGCTGGATCGAATGGGGCGGCTGCGGCATGGTCAATCCCAACGTCCTGCGCGCTGCCGGCATCGACCCGGACGAGTATTCAGGTTTTGCCTTCGGCATGGGCATCGAGCGCACGCTCATGTTCCGCAACGAGGTCGGCGACATGCGCGACATGATCGAAGGCGATGTACGTTTCAGCGAGCACTTCGGGATGGAGATCTAACAGTGCGTATCCCACTTTCATGGCTGCGTGAATTCGCGCAGGTTCCGGCCGAGGCAACGGCCGAAGACGTCATGGCGGAACTCGTCAAGGTCGGTTTTGAAGAGGAAGCCGTCCACCGCCCCACGGACGAACTCAGGGGCCCCATCGTGGTGGGCCAGGTCCTGAGCCTCGTCAAGGAACCGCAGAGCAACGGCAAGACCATCAACTGGTGCCAGGTCCGCGTGGTTCCCGAAGGCCAGGAGCAGACACTGACCGGCAAGGGCATCGACCCCTCCGGCGTGCAGGGCATCATTTGCGGTGCCCACAACTTCGTCGAGGGAGACAAGGTTGTGGTGACCCTCCCGGGCGCCGTGCTCCCGGGTGATTTCCACATTTCCGCGCGCAAGACGTACGGGCACCTGTCAGCAGGCATGATCGCCTCGGTCCGTGAACTCGGCATCGGCGAGGACCACGACGGCATCCTGGTGCTTTCCCGCATCGGCCTGGATCCCGAAATCGGAACCGACGCCATGTCCCTCCTCGGCCTCTATGACGAAGCCGCCGAAATCAACGTCACTCCGGACCGCGGCTACGCGTTCTCGATCCGTGGTGTCGCACGCGAATACGCCCACGCCACCGGAACCGTCTTCACGGACCCTGCCGCCAAGGTCAACGCCCCTGCGGCACTCTCCGGAGGCTACGGCGTCAAGCTCAACGACGACGCTCCGATCTACGGCAAGCCCGGTTGCGACCGCTTCGTGGCCCGCACGGTCCGCGGCGTGGACGCCAGCCGACCCACCCCGCCATGGATGGTCTCCCGGCTGCGCCTGGCCGGCATCCGCTCCATTTCGCTGCCCGTCGACATTTCCAACTACGTGATGCTCGAACTCGGCCAGCCAAACCACTGCTACGACCTCGACAAGCTTTCAGGCGATATCGTGGTCCGTCGCGCTGTGGCAGGGGAGAAGATCACCACCCTCGATGACAAAGTGCGTGCGCTCGACGTCGAAGACCTCCTCATCACCGACGACTCCGGCGCCATCGGCATCGCCGGCGTCATGGGCGGAGCCAACACCGAAGTTTCGGATTCGACCACCAACATCCTGGTCGAGGCAGCGCACTTCGACGAGGTCTCGATCGCGCGGTCCCGCCGCAGGCACAAGCTGCCGTCGGAGGCGTCCAAGCGCTTCGAACGCGGAGTGGATTGGCAGGTTGCCAACGTTGCTGCCCAACGCGTCGTCGACCTCCTGGTTGAACTGGCCGGGGGGACGGCAGACGAAGCCGGTACCGACGTCGGGACGGCGCCCGATGCCGTGACCATCGAGCTGCCGGCCAACTACGCGGCCTCCCGGATCGGCATCGACTTCACGGAAGAACAGATCACCGGTTCCCTGAGGGACCTGGGCGCCATTGTCCTGATGGGCGAAGAGAACGGCTCTTATCTGGTCACGGCTCCGAGCTGGCGCAATGACCTGGAAACCAAGGAAGACCTCTCCGAGGAAATCGCTAGGCTGGTGGGCTACGACAACATCCCGGCCACCCTGCCCGTGGCCCCTCCAGGCCGCGGCTTGACCCGGACCCAGCAGCAAAAACGCCGCGTGGTCCAGGCCCTTGCCGACGCGGGGCTCACCGAGGTCCTCTCGTACCCCTTCGTCTCCAAGTCATCGAACGACATCTTCGGCGTGGCGGAGGCGGGCGCGACACGCACCGCCCTCAAACTGGCCAACCCGATCAGCGAAGAACACGGTTACCTGCGTACCTCCGTACTTCCCGGCCTGATCGAGGTTGCCCGGCGCAACCACTCCCGCGGGTTCCGCGACCTCGCGCTCTTCGAGGCAGGCTCGGTGTTCCTTCCCGCCGGGCAGTTGGGCACGGCGTCGATCCCTCCGCTGGGCGTCAAGCCTTCCGAGGAGGTCCTTGACGGGCTGTACGACGGCGTCCCGGACCAGCCGCTGCACATCGCCGCTGTTTTGACCGGCCATGATTCCCCGGCCGCCGCGGCCCACACTCCGCGTGCCTGGGACTGGGCCGACGCCCTGGACGTTGCCCGGCTCGTGGGCGATGTCCTCGGCGTGGAACTCGTGGTCAGCCAAGGCAGCCACCAGGCGTTCCACCCGGGCCGTGCCGCGAAGTTGGCTCTCCGTTCCGGCGACATCGTGGGCTACGCCGGCGAATTGCACCCCAAGCTGCTCGCAGCCCATGACATGCCGGCGCGCTCCGTTGCCCTCGAGCTCAATGCGGACGCACTTTTCGACGCCGCTCCGGACGTCATTGTTGCCAAGCACATCTCCGGCTTCCCGGTGGCAACCCAGGACGTTGCCCTCGTGGTGCCGCAGGACATTCCGGCGGACGCCGTACTGGCCGCCCTCCGGGAAGGCGCCGGCGAACTCCTTGAGGACGTCGCCCTGTTCGATGTCTACGCGGGCCACGGCATCGAAGACGGCAAGAAGTCGCTCGCCTTCGCGCTGCGATTCCGTGCCGCGGACCGCACCTTGACCGCCGACGAGGCATCGGAGGCACGCGAGGCCGCCGTCGCAGTCGCCGCAGAGCGATTCGGAGCAGTCCAGCGCTGACGGGAATCAACCCGGGGATCCAGGGGCTGGCTGTTCACATCCAGTCCCTGGATCCTGCCGATTCCGCCGACACCGAGAAGATGGCGGCGGAATTGCTGTCTCCGGCCGAGACCCTTCGAGCAGACGCCATGGCCCCGGTCCTCCGGCTGGAATTCCTGGCATCCCGGCTGGCGCAGCGGAACTTTGCCGCATCCCTCCTGGGTGTTCCCGCTTCGAAGCTCCAGGCGGCCTATGAGTGCCCGGAATGCGGTGCCGGGCCGGACATCTCACACGGCCGGCCCGGTTACCTGCTCGACGGCGGCCCAGCACCCGTGGTGCTCAGCGCCTCACGGTCGTCGGGCTGGGTGCTGTTTGCCGCCGTCGTGCATCCGGAACCGGGGCTCCGGGTGGGCGTGGATCTGGAAAATGCGGCGGGCACGGAGTTCGCCGGCTTCGACGACGTTGCCCTGACCGCACGCGAGCAACTCCACCTCAAGGAGCTGGAACCCGGGCACCGGGCCCAGGAGCGCTCACGATTGTGGGCGCGCAAGGAAGCCTGGTTGAAGATGACAGGCGAAGGGCTCAGGGTGGCCCCGGATACCCTCGACGTGCTTGAAAGGCCCGGACTGTGGGACTTGGAACTTCCGGCCAGCGCCGGCGGTCTGGATCTTCCGGTCGGACTGCTTGCCGCCTTGGCGGCAACCTCCCGCTGAATTTCAGGATCAACCGAAGGCGGGCAGCCGTGCTTGGTACAGCCACGGTTCCAGGACGCTGGCCGCGTCGAGCCCCGGGACGTAGGCGTTGGCTACGGCGATGAATTCCGCCGTGGACACTGAGCTGTGGCGCTTGGCTTCGGTCCAATGCCGCAACAATCCGAAGAACACTGCGTCCCCGCAGGCACGACGGACGGCGTGGAGCGCAAGGGCCCCGCGCTTGTAGACGCGGTCGTCGAACATGTGCTCGGGCCCGGGGTCGCCGATCACCAGGTCCTGGGCGCCCATGTCGAGCTTGCGCCATGCGGCCCTTGCACGGTTGGCGAGGGACATGACGCCGGCTTCCTCGGACCAGATCCACTCGGCGTAGCAGGCGAAACCCTCATGCAACCAGATGTCCCGCCAACTGCTCACAGTGAGCGAGTTGCCGAACCACTGGTGGGACAGCTCGTGGGCGATGAGGCGCTGCGCCTCCCATGATTGCTCCATGTGGTTCCGGCCGAAGATCGAGAGGGTCTGGGCTTCGAGGGGAATTTCCAATTCGTCCTCGGTCACGACGGCCGTGTATTCCGCAAAGGGATATGGACCGAAACAGTCCACAAAGGTGCGCATCATGTCGGCCTGCCGTGCCAGGCCTTCGCGGGCTTCGGTCAACAAACCGGGGGAGACGGCAACGAACTGGGGCACCGGGGCCTGCCGCAGGGCCTCGGCATGATGGGCCGTCCCTGTGCGGGTTCCCGCGAGGGCGGGGCTGAGCTGATGAAGCCGGTACCGCCCGATTTGCACGGTGGCCAGATAGCTTGCCATCGGCTCGCCCTGTTCGTAGACCCAGGTTTCGCGGCTTGATTTCCTGCTGTGGGAGACGAGGCGGCCGTTGCAGATGGCGCGGTAGTTGTTGTCGGTGGTGATACTGATCAAGTAGCTGGACTTGTGCCGGGGATGGTCGTTGCACGGGAACCAGGACGCGGCGCCGTTCGGCTGCCCGGCCACCAGGACGCCGTCGTCGAGCTCTTCCCAGCCGACTTCGCCCCACAGGCCCCGGCGCGGCTGAGGATTGCCGTCGTAGCGGAGCTCAATGGTGAAATGCTGGCCTGTCCGCAACCGGTCCTTCGCCGTGATCACGAGGTGCTCGCCGCGGGTGCTGAACTTCGGCACTTTCTTGCCGTCCATCAGGATTTTGGAAGCCTTCAGGCCCACCAGATCCAGGATCACCGAGTCCGTGTCTTCGAGGGCTATGCAGCGAAGCATTGCACGGCCGTTGAGCCGGTTGCTGCCCAGACTGTAGTCCAGGTCCAGCTCATACCTCAGCACTTGGAATGCCAGGCTCCCGTGATGCAGCGTGTAGGGATCGGCGGCAGTTGTGGTGATTCCTGGTTCGCTAGGGCTCATGTGCGCTGGCTGCCTCCGTGTAGCTTGTTGTGTTGCCGTTGTCCTGGGCTCGTATTTCATAGGCCCTCTTGCCAATCTACGCTACGGTCCGGACCACGGGCTGACCGGGTTGCCCATCCAGTATGTGCCAGCGGGGACAGTCTCACCGCGCATGACCAGCGACGCCGGTCCCACCGTTCCGCCCGCTCCGATGCTCGCGCGCGGCAGGATGACTCCGTGCGGGCCCATCGTGGCGCCGTCCCCTAGGACCACAGTGTCTATGCTCATGATGCGGTCATGGAAGAGGTGTGTCTGGACCACGCAGCCGCGGTTGACGGTGGAGCTTTCGCCGAGCGTGACGAGGTCGGCTTCGGGCAGCCAGTAGCTCTCGCACCAGGTACCCTGGCCGATTTTCGCGCCGAGCGCCCGGAGCCACCACACCAGCGCCGGCGTGCCGGACGCCGAACGCGCGAACCAGGGAGCGCTGACCATTTCGATGAAAGTGTCCACCACTTCGTTGCGCCAGATGAACGAACTCCACAGGGGATGCACGCCCTCTTTGATGCGGCCCACCAGTATCCACTTGGCCGCGACCGAACTCGCCCCGGCCGCGGCACCTGCTGCGAGGACCACGACGCCCCCAAGGACGGCCGCGAGCCAGTAAGAGGATTCGGTGGCGATCCAGTCCAGGACCAACATGATGCCGACGGCGATCCCCACCGTCAGGATGACCGGCACCAGCCGGCACAGTTCCCACAGGGCCCGTTTGGTCTTGAGGGCCAACGGCGGGTTGAAGGTGAGGCTCTGGTCCGCATTGACCGCGGTCCGGCGCAGCCTGACGGGTGGACTGCCCAGCCAGGACGTGCCCGATTTGGCCTTTGCCGGCGTGGCCGATAGCACTGCGACGAGTGAGTTCTTGGGTACGCTTCGGCCTGCGGCGGTCATTCCGGAATTGCCGAGGAACGAGCGTCTGCCGATCTTGGCCGGCGCGATCTTCATCCAGCCGCCGCCCAGCTCGTACGAGGCCACCATGGTGTCGTCGGCGAGGAACGCGCCTTCGCCGATGGTGGTCATACGGGGCAGGAGCAGCACCGTGGAAGCCTCCACGTTACGGCCCACTTTGGCACCCAGCAGGCGCAGCCACACGGGGGTGAAGAGGCTCGCGTAGATGGGGAAGAGCAGGTCCCGCGCCATGTCGAGCACGCGTTCAGTGGCCCAAACCTGCCAGCCGACGCGGCTGCGGACCCGATAGTACCCTTCCTTGAGACCAACGCCGAGCATCCGGGTGGTCCCCAGGATCAGCAGGAGATTGCACAGGAACCAGGCCAATGCCGCCAAGGGAATGGCAAGGAGGAGTTCCGGGAAGGCATCCTGCAGGGAACTCCGGCCTTGGATGAAGGCCAGAATGACGATCGCGCCGACGAATGCCGAGATGTAGGGGATCAAGGCCAGCAGCGCCGAGGCCGCAGCGAATGCCGCGAACCAGAGCCGGCCGATCAGATGGTGTGACGACGGGGTCTCCGGCCAGCCATTCTTGGCTTTGCCACGGCGTTCGGCGGGGGAGCCGGCAACAAGGTGCCCGGCCTTGACCTTGCCCAACACCGCGGAACCGGGCTCCACGCGCGCACCTGCGCCGATGCTGGCTCCCGGCATGAGCGTGCTGCGGGAGCCCACTGTGGCGCCGGCACCTACATGGACGGCGCCGATGTGGACGTAGTCACCGTCGATCCACCACGCGGAGAGATCCACTTCGGGTTCGATGTTGCAGCCGCTGCCCAGTGACAGCAGTCCTGTGACTGGCGGCAGGGAGTGCAAATGGACGTTGTTCCCGATCTTCGCACCCAGTGCCCTGGCGTAGTAGGGAACCCAGGGTGCGGTGGCGAGGCTGATGGCGCCCGAAAGATCCTGGATCTGTTCAGCCAGCCACAGCTTCAAATGGACTTTGCCTGAGCGCGGGTAGGTTCCGGGCCGGACACCCCGCAAGAGTATTCGCGCGGCGAGGATCGAAACGGCCATGCGTCCCGGCGGGCTGACGAACACCAGCCAAGACGCCAGGATCCACCACCAAGACACCACGGGAGCGGCTGTGAAACCGGCGAAGTCGGCCAGCAAATGGTTCGCGGCCATGAGGTAGGTGAGCCAACGCATGCCCACCAGGATGTTGAGGGGAATACCCATCAGCGTCTGGAAGATCTGGGATTTCCGGGAGGTGGGCCGAACCGTGCGTTCGGCCGCCGGCCCTTGGATGCCGCCTTCCGGCAGTGACTGCCGTGCGGCGTCGATCAAGGCGCCGACGCGGGGTGTTGCGTAGATTTCGGCCACCGTGATGACGGGGTAGCGCACGCGCAGCGCCGAGACGAGCTGGGCCGCGGCGAGGGAGCCCCCGCCATAGGCGAAGAAGTCGGCGTCGAGCGAGGTGACGGCTGAGCCGAGAACGCTTTCCCACTGCTCAACCACCCATTGGGCGTCCTCTGGCAGGTTGAGTGGTGCCTTGTCTGCATCCGCGGCGCCCGCGCCCGCCAACGGCCACGGAAGGGAATGCCGGTCCACTTTGCCGCTGGTCTTCGTCGGAAGCGAATCCACCACCGTCAGCAGGGGGATCAGCGCGGCGGGAAGGCTTTCCGTGAGCAGCTCGCGGGAAGCTGCGAGGTCGATGTCCTGCGGTCCGGCCGGAGCCAGGTAACCGACCAGTATCTGGTTCCCTGCCGCCGTCGTACGCACTGCAGCGGCGGCACCCGCGACTCCCGGAAGGGCCTGCAGGGCGGCATCGATTTCACCGAGTTCGATGCGCCGGCCACCAAGTTTGACCTGCTCATCCGCGCGGCCTTGGAAGATGAGGCCTGCTTCCTCATAGCGGACGAGGTCGCCGGAGCGGTACGCGCGCTCCCACCCGAGGGACGGCATGGGGGCGTACTTTTCGGCGTCTTTGGCCGGATCGAGGTAGCGGGCAAGTCCGACGCCGCCGATGATGAGTTCGCCCGTCCCGCCTTCCGCGACGGGGACACCGGAGGCATCGACGACGGCGAGGTCCCAGCCGTCCAGCGGCAATCCGATCCGCACGGGGCCATCCGCGCCCAGGGGAGCCGCGCAGGCCACGACGGTTGCTTCGGTGGGGCCATACGTGTTCCACACTTCGCGGCCGTCCACCGCGAGGCGCTCGGCGAGTTCGGGAGGGCAGGCTTCGCCGCCGAAAATGAGCAGGCGCACGTTCTCGAGGGCTTCTGCCGGCCAGAGAGCCGCGAGCGTGGGAACTGTGGACACCACTGTGATGCCGTGGTTGATGAGCCATGGGCCAAGGTCCATGCCGGAACGTACGAGGGCGCGCGGGGCCGGGACCAGGCAGGCACCATGCCGCCACGCCAGCCACATCTCCTCGCAGGAAGCGTCGAAGGCGACCGAAAGGCCGGCGAGGACCCGGTCCTGCGGACCTATGGGATCCTGCTGGAGGAAGAGCCGGGCTTCGGCGTCAACAAAGGCGGCGGACGAACGGTGCTGCACCGCCACACCCTTGGGCGTGCCGGTGGAGCCCGAGGTGAAGATGACCCAGGAGTCGTCGTCCAGCTTGGGTGCACGCGGAGCCGGATGAGGTGTCGGGCGCTCCCCGGACACTTCGATCCTGCGGCCCTTTGTGACGACGGCAGACACTTTGGCTTCGCCGAAAACCAGCCGTGCCCGTTCCTCGGGATCGTCCGCGTCCACGGGTACATAGGCGGCCGCAATCGAGATGATCGCCAGAATGGCGATGTACAGATCGTTGGAGCCGGAGGGGACCCGCACTCCGATCCTGTCTCCGGGGCCCAGCCCGGCCGCGTTGAGCGTGGCGGCAAAGCCTCGCACCTGCGCCATGAGCTCGGAGTAACTCATCGACTTTTGCCCGTCATCGAGGGCAGAGGCCTCCGGAAATGCCAGGGCAGTGTCCTGGAGGATCTCCATGAGCGTGCGCGGCGGGGGCGCTGCTGCCGAGCCTTGCAGCTGGGGCAGATGCACCCTGTGGACTTCCAGGCTGTCCGCCGGGATTTCATGTTCCTGGGTCACGTTCGAAGCTTCTCGCACTGAGGTGAACAAAAAGTGTCAGCGGTCGCGTGGCCGTTGCTGCGGTTATGGGACCAACAGCAGCTTGCCCGTCGTCTTGCGCGCTTCCAGGTCGCGATGGGACTGGGCGGCTTCGGCGAGCGGGTACGCTGCGCCAATCCGGACTTTGAGCGCCCCGCTCGCGGCAGCGCCGAAGACTTCGGCCGATCGCCAGCGCCGCTCCTGCGGGTTCTGCAGGAAGTGGCCAAGCGTCGGGCGTGTCAGGGACAACGATCCGCCCGCGTTCAGGCGCTGGGGGTCAAACGGGGGCACCGGTCCGGATGCTGCCCCGAAAAGGACGAGCGAGCCGCGGATGCGCAGGCTCGCAAGGGAACCGTCGAAGGTGTCCTTGCCGACGCCGTCGTACACCACGTTGACGCCTTCGCCGTCGGTGAGCTCGCGGACCTTGTCCGCAAATCCGGTGTAGCGCAGGACCTCGTCCGCACCGGCTTCCCGCGCAAGGGCTTCCTTCTCGTCCGAGGAAACTGTGGTGATGACGCGGGCGCCCCGGGCCTTGAGCAGCTGCGTCAGGATGAGGCCAACGCCGCCGGCGCCGGCATGCGTCAGGACGGTATGGCCCGGTTCCACGCGGAAGGAAGAGTTGATCAGGTAGTGCGCAGTCATTCCCTGCAACGGGAGGGCTGCTGCCGTGTGGTCGTCGACGCCGTCCGGCACCGGAAGCGCCTTGTCGGCGTCGACGAGGGTGTACCCGGCATAGCTGCGGGATCCTTCAGCGGTGGCGACCCTGTCCCCGACGGCGAAGTCCTCGACGCCTGCGCCAATGGCCTCCACGGTGCCTGCCGACTCGGAGCCGGGGATGAACGGATACTCGACCTTATAGAGGCCGCTGCGCTGGTAAGTGTCAATGAAATTCACCCCCGCGGCTGCGACTTTGACGAGGAGCTGGCGCGGACCCGGGGCCGGAACTTCGGCCTCGGAGAGTTCGAGGACTTCGGGTCCTCCGGCTTGCCGGGCAATGATCGCTTGCGTCATGGGTCTCCTTCTCCGTCGAGGCACTTTCGTGCCCGCATTCACACACCCATCCTAGGGAGCGGAGTCCGTCGAGTGTCCAGTCAGCGGCTTGGGGCCGTGGTTCGCCGTAATGTGTCCCGGCGGTCTTCGGGCGTGTCAGCCCCTGCCGTGCGCGGAAGCAACAGGGCAGTCAAAGCCGCGGCCGGCGGCGAGCCCTACCTCATTGAGGTAGCGTACGACGATGGCGTACGACTGCATCAACGTGGTTTCGGTGTAGGCAATGGAGTGCTTTTCGCAGTAGCTTCGAACGATCTCCGAGGCGCGGCGCAAGTGGGGACGGGCCATGTCTGGGAAGAGGTGGTGTTCCGCCTGGTGGTTGAGGCCGCCCAGGAGGATGTTCATGAAGGGTCCGCCGGAGATGTTCCTGGCAGTCAGAATCTGGCGACGCAGGAAATCCACTCGCGAGTCGGTGGGCAGAACCGGCATGCCCTTGTGGTTCGGGGCGAAGGAAGCGCCCATGTAGAAGCCGAACACCATGATCTGGACGCCGAGGAAGGCAAATGCCATGCCAAGCGGCAGGAAGGTGAAGGCAAGGACCGGAAGAGCGAGAAGCCGTGCCAGAAGGATGGGCGTCTCCACCCAGCGGTGCTTGATGGCTCCGGGCCGCAGGATGTACATCAAGGACTCCCACTGCAGGCTGATGCCCAGCAGCATGAGGAGCGGGAAGAAGAACCAGCCTTGCCTGCGCGTGAGGAACGCGAAGCGTCCCTGCCTGCCCGCGGCGGCTTCAACGTGGAAGGCCAAGGCTCCGGTCTTGATGTCCGGGTCCTTGGAAATGACGTTCGGGTTGTTGTGGTGCGCGCCGTGCTTCTGTTCCCACCAGGAGTAGCTGATACCGGCAACCGAAGTGGCCAGGAGGCGCGCGGACCAGTCATTGGCCCTGCGGGAGGCAAAAATCTGGCGGTGGCCTGCCTCATGGGCCAGGAAGCTCAACTGGGTACAAAGGACGCCCAGGGCCGCGGCGATGAGAAGCTGGTACCAGCTGGGGCCGATCAGCGCGAAGCCGAACCAGGTTCCGGTCAGCAAGAGGACCAAGGACGCAAAAACGCTGATATAGAAGCCGACGCGGCGCTTCAAAAGCCCTTCCGCCCGGACAGTCTTGAGCAGTTCGGAATAGCTGAGCACGACGGCGTTCGGTTGCCGGACGCCCTTATGAGGACGTTCCGTGGTGGAGGTCAGTGACATATGCAGTTGCCCCGTAATAAATAACGGGCAACGCTGCAACCGACGATCGGCTGCACGGTCTAGATCACCCTCTATTCAGCATACGCCCTCTGGTCGGCTCTGCCGAGACGAGGGGACCTCGGCCGGGCATCGAAAAAGGCATGCATAAATATCGGCAACCATGAATAGTTTTGCTGTATAGTCTTGCCATGACTATTTCTGTTGCCGTCTCCGGTGCCAGCGGCTACGCCGGGGGAGAGGTGCTGCGCCTCCTGGCAGGGCATCCGGACGTCACCATAGGTGCCATCACAGCGCACAGCAACGCCGGTTCCAGACTAGGGGAGTTGCAGCCGCATCTCCATGGTTTGGCCAGCCGGATTCTCGAGGACACCAGCGTGGAAAATCTCGCCGGCCATGACGTGGTGTTCCTGGCGCTCCCGCACGGAGCCTCGGCTGGGATCGCAGCACAGTTGCCGGAAGGCACGCTGGTGATCGACGCCGGCGCGGACCACCGCCTCGAAGACCCCGCTGCGTGGGAAAAGTTCTACGGCTCCGCCCATGCCGGGACCTGGCCTTACGGGTTGCCGGAACTCCCCGGCCAGCGCGACGCGCTCAAGGGTGCGAAGCGGATTGCCGTTCCCGGCTGCTACCCGACGTCGGCCCTCCTCGCCCTCACGCCCGGCTTCGCCCACAAGCTCCTCCAGCCGGAGGACGTCGTGATCGTTTCCGCTTCCGGAACCTCGGGCGCGGGCAAGGCGGCCAAGGTGAACCTCATCGGTTCCGAGGTCATGGGCTCCATGAGTCCTTACGGCGTGGGCGGCGGACACCGCCACACCCCCGAGATCGAACAAGGACTTTCCAACGCCGCCGGTGAACCCGTCACCGTGTCTTTCACTCCCACCCTCGCGCCCATGAGCCGCGGCATCCTGAGCACGGCGACAGCCAAGGTCAAGGCCGGCGTCACCGCTGCCGAACTCCGCAGCGCCTGGACTGAAGCGTACGACGACGAACCGTTCGTCCATTTGTTGCCCGAAGGCCAGTGGCCCGCCACCAAATCGGTGCAGGGTTCCAACCACGCCGTCATGCAGTTGGCCTTCGACGAGCACTCCGGCCGCGTGGTTGTCACGTGCGCCATCGACAACCTGACCAAAGGGACCGCCGGCGGCGCCGTGCAGTCCATGAATATTGCCCTCGGCCTGGACGAATCCGCCGGCCTCAACGTCCAAGGAGTCGCCCCGTGACCATCACCGCCCCCCAGGGATTCCGGGCCGCCGGCGTCAAAGCCGGCATCAAGGCATCGGGCAATCCCGATCTCGCCCTAGTTGTCAACGACGGCCCCCTGAAAGCCGCAGCAGCCGTTTTCACCTCCAACCGCGTCGCCGCGGCTCCCGTGCACTGGTCCCGCCAGGTTCTCTCCGACGGGCGCGTCGACGCAGTGGTGCTCAATTCCGGCGGGGCCAACGCGTGCACCGGTCCGCAGGGATTCCAGAATACGCACGCAACCGCCGAGAAAGTGGCGTCCGTCCTCGGGATCTCTGCGTCCGACGTCGTGGTCTGCTCCACCGGACTCATCGGCGAGCAACTGCCCATGGACAAAATCATCCCGGGCATCGACGCAGCATTCGCGGAGCTTTCCGAGAACGGCGGTCCCGCCGCAGCCACGGCGATCATGACCACGGACAGCGTGGCGAAGGAAGCAGTCTTCACCGGCACCGATGCCACAGGCAACACGTTCACGGTCGGAGGCATCGCGAAGGGCGCCGGCATGCTGGCGCCGGGGCTGGCGACCATGCTGGTGGTGCTCACCACTGATGCCCAGGTCCCGGCGGAAGAGCTCGACGTTGTGCTTCGCGACGCCGCGCGCGTCACCTTCGACCGCACGGATTCGGACGGTTGCATGTCCACCAACGACACGGTTGTCCTTCTGGCCTCCGGGGCCTCCGAGGCCATCCCGTCCGCCGAACAGCTTGGCGCCGGAATCACCCAGGTGTGTGCCGAGCTTGCCCGCAAGTTGATCGGCGACGCCGAAGGCGCAAGCCACGACATCGCCATCCGTACGTTCAACGCGGCGAGCGAACGCGACGCCGAAATCGTCAGCCGCTCCGTGGCCCGCTCCAACCTCTTCAAGACCGCCATCTTCGGCAAGGACCCGAACTGGGGCCGGGTCCTGTCCGCGGTGGGTACCACGGACGCCGTCTTCGAACCGGACCAGCTCAACGTCTCGATGAACGGCATCCAGATCTGCCGCAACGGCAGCATCGGCGACGACCGCAGCCTGGTTGATCTCGAGCCCCGCGAGGTTCTCGTGGAAATCGACCTGCAGGCCGGCGACGCCGAGGCCACCATCTGGACCAACGATCTCACGCACGAGTACGTGCATGAGAACAGCGCCTACTCGAGCTAGGCGGGGATGAGCATGACTGCGCACACCCGCGAAAATACGTCGATGAGCGATGCCCAGGACAAGGCCGCAACCCTGATCGAGGCGCTGCCGTGGATCCAGCGCTTCGCGGGCACCACCATGGTGATCAAGTACGGCGGCAACGCCATGGTCAACGAGGAACTCCGACGCGCCTTCGCCGAGGACATCGTCTTCCTGCACCACGTGGGTATCCACCCTGTCGTAGTGCATGGGGGTGGACCGCAGATCAACTCGATGCTCGGCCGGCTAGGCATCGAATCCGAATTCAAGGGCGGCCTGCGCGTCACCACCCCCGAAGCCATGGACGTGGTCCGCATGGTGCTCACCGGACAAGTGGGCCGCGAACTCGTGGGCCTCATCAACTCCCACGGCCCCTATGCCGTGGGCATGTCCGGTGAGGACGGCGGACTCCTGCGTGCCGTGCGCACCGGCACCGTAGTGGACGGGGAAGAAGTGGACCTCGGCCTCGTTGGCGAAGTGGTGGGTGTTGATCCCACGGGTATCGAGGACATCCTCGACGCCGGCCGCATCCCTGTGATTTCCACGGTCGCCCCCGAGATCATTGACGAAGGGGACGGCACGGGCTCCACCACCGGGCAGGTCCTCAACGTCAACGCGGACACCGCTGCAGCGGCGGTTGCCTCGGCGCTGGGCGCATCCAAGCTCGTCATCCTGACCGACGTCGAGGGCCTCTACGCCAACTGGCCGGACAAGTCCTCGCTCATCTCCTCGCTGACGGCCACGGAGTTGCGGGAGATGTTGCCGCGCCTCGAGTCCGGCATGATCCCGAAAATGGCTGCCTGTTTGAAGGCCATCGACGAAGGAGTGGAGCGGGCCCACATTGTGGACGGCCGCCTCCCGCACTCCATGCTCCTGGAAACCTTTACGACCGCGGGCATCGGAACCCAGGTTGTCCCCGACGAGGAAGTGAACTCATGAACGAAACTGTTGGCCTGAGCCCGACCGGCGATAGGGGCCCCGCCCGCTCCGCGGTGCCCGACCACACCCGGGCCCCCATCGCCGGATCGGCCACCAAAGCTTCCGCCATGACAGGGGTGAGTAGCGGAGCCGACTGGCTGGCCCGCTACTCTTCTTCGCTCATGGGGGTCTTCGGCACCCCGCAGCGGGTCCTGGTCCGTGGGGCAGGGGCCCTGGTGTGGGACGCCGATGGCAAGGAATACCTGGACCTCCTGGGTGGCATTGCCGTGAACGCCCTGGGCCATGCCCACCCGTTCGTCACCTCGGTGATCGCAAGCCAGCTGGCCACCCTGGGCCACGTCTCCAATTTCTTCACGAGCCCCACGCAGATCGCGCTCGCCGAGAAACTGCTGGCCATCACCAAGGCTCCCGCCGGATCCAAGGTGTTCTTCGCCAACTCCGGCACGGAAGCCAACGAGGCCGCGTTCAAACTGGCGCGGCGCAACAGTGAATCCCCCGCCGGTGCAAAGTCAGCCAAACGCACCAAGATCATCGCCCTTGAAGGTGCCTTCCACGGCCGCACGATGGGTGCGCTCGCCTTGACCGCCAAGGAAGCGTACCGGGCGCCGTTCGAGCCGTTGCCCGGCGGCGTGGTGCACATCCCGTTCGGCGACATCGAGGCCCTCCGTGCCGCCGTCGACGAAACCACGGCCGCAGTGTTCCTCGAGCCCATCCAGGGCGAAGCCGGCGTCCGCCCGCTCAGTGTCGAGTACTTGCGGGCGGCCCGCGAAGCCACCACCGCGGCCGGGGCGCTGCTGATCCTGGACGAGGTCCAGACCGGCATCGGCCGGACCGGCAAATGGTTGGCCAGCGAAGACGCCGGAATCGTCCCCGACGCCGTGACCCTCGCGAAGGGCCTGGGCGGCGGCTTCCCGGTCGGCGCGCTCATCACCTTCGGCGAGCCGACGTCGTCCCTCCTGACCGCGGGCCAGCACGGCACCACGTTCGGCGGGAACCCGGTGGCAACGGCCGCCGCCCTCGCCACCTTGCATGCCATCGAAAACCAGGGCGTGCTCGCGAACGTGCTCGCCGTCGGCGCCCGGCTGCGGGCCGGACTGTCCGATGTCGACGCCGTCACCGAAGTGCGGGGCGAAGGCCTCCTGATCGGTTTCGACGTTGACGCCGACATCGCGCCCGCCATGGTGACCGCCGCGCTCGACGCAGGATTCATCATCAACAGCCCCGGCCCGCGTACTATCCGGCTGGCTCCGCCGCTCATCCTCACCACTGAGCAAGCCGACAGCTTCCTTGACGCGCTGCCGGGCATCATCAAGGCGGCTGCACCCGTGGCCGCTTCATCCCCGACCGCTGCATCCCCGGCCGCTGCACCCCTGACCGCTAAGGACGCACAGTGAACAGCACCACACGTCACTTCCTCAAGGACACGGATCTCACCCCGGCCGAGCAAGCCGAAGTGCTTGACCTCGCAGTCCGGATGAAGGCCGCCCCGTACAGCGTCCAACCATTCGCAGCGGACGGCAACGGGCGCAAGACCGTCGCGGTCATCTTCGACAAGACCTCCACCCGTACCCGGGTGTCCTTCGCAACCGGCATTGCCGACATGGGCGGCAACGCGCTCATCATCAATCCCGGCGAGGCGCAGATCGGGCACAAGGAATCCGTGGAAGACACCGCGAAGGTCCTCGAACGCATGGTCTCCACCATCGTGTGGCGCACCTCGGCGCACTCCGGCCTCGTAGCCATGGCCGAAAACTCCAAGGTTCCCGTCATCAACGCCCTGTGCGATGACTACCACCCCTGCCAGCTTCTGGCAGACCTCCTGGCGGTCAAAGAGCACAAAGGCGAACTCAAGGGCCTGACGATGGCTTACCTGGGCGACGCCGCGAACAACATGGCCAACTCCTACCTGCTGGCAGGCGTCACGGCGGGCATGCACGTCAGGATCTCGGGCCCGGAAGGCTACCTGCCGGCCGCCGGGATCGTTGCTGCTGCGCAGGAGCGCGCCGCCGAGACCGGCGGTTCCGTACTGATCACCACCGACGCCACGGAAGCCCTCGACGGTGCCGACGTCGTCGCGACCGATACCTGGGTGTCCATGGGCCAGGAAGCCGAAAAAGAAGCGCGCATGCAGCTCTTCCGCGAGTACTCCGTGGACGAGGCGGCCATGGCGCACGCCGCGCCGGACGCCGTCGTGCTCCACTGCCTGCCCGCCTACCGCGGCTACGAAATCTCCGCCGGCGTGATCGACGGGCCCCAGTCCATCGTCTGGGACGAGGCGGAGAACCGCTTGCACGCGCAGAAGGCGCTCATGGCGTGGCTGATGCATAAGTCGGGACTCGCCTTCGTCGACGGCCTTTCCCCCGTTGAAGGCACTGGCGAGAGCACGTTCTAGTGTCCATCCATCCTGCGTCACAAGGCGCCAGCCCCGCCACAAAGACCGCCCGGCAGGCGCGGATCACCGCGATCCTGACCGGCCAGTCGGTGCGCTCGCAAGCCGAGCTCGCAGCTTTGTTGGCGGACGACGGCGTGCAGGTCACCCAGGCGACCCTCTCCAGGGACCTGGTGGAACTCGGGGCGGTCCGCGTGCGCGGCAAGGACGGTGCCCTGGTGTACGCGGTGCCCGGCGAGGGTGGCGACCGCAATGCAAAGAGCGGTGTCACCCAGGAAATCCTGGACGCGCGCTTGTCGCGCCTCTGCGGCGAGCTACTGGTCACCGCCGAGGCTTCGGGCAACATCGTGGTGCTGCGGACGCCGCCAGGTGCCGCCAACTTCCTCGCCCTGGCAATCGACCACTCGGTGATGCCGTCTGTATTGGGTACGATCGCAGGCGACGACACCTTGCTTTTGGTTGCCAGGGATCCGGACGGCGGCGCCGAACTGGCAGCCAGATTCCTTCAGCTGGCCCAGGAAGCCGGACCGGGGAACTGATCTGTTCCACCCGGGCCTTCGGCCCGACCCAAGCATTCGACTCAAAAGAACCAAGCAACAACAAAGGAGCACTCTCGTGACTGAGCGCATTGTTCTGGCCTACTCCGGTGGCCTTGATACTTCCGTAGCCATCGGCTGGATCGGTGAAGCCACCGGTGCCGAGGTCATCGCCGTGGCCGTCGACGTCGGACAGGGCGGCGAGTCGCTGGAGACCATCCGCCAGCGTGCCCTCGGCTGCGGCGCCGTCGAGGCCTACGTGGCCGACGCCCGCGACGAATTCGCCAACGAATACGCCATGCCCACGCTGAAGGCCAACGCCCTCTACCAGGGCCACTACCCGCTGGTTTCGGCGATCTCACGCCCCGTGATCGTCAAGCACCTCGTCAAGGCCGCCCGCGAATTCGGTGCCACCACCGTTGCGCACGGTTGCACGGGCAAGGGCAACGACCAGGTCCGCTTCGAGGTCGGCATCCAGACCCTTGGCCCGGACTTGAAGTGCATCGCACCCGTCCGCGACCTCGCCCTGACCCGCGACAAGGCCATTGCCTTCGCCGAGGAAAAGGGACTGCCGATCGAGACCACCAAGAAAAACCCGTACTCGATCGACCAGAACGTCTGGGGACGCGCCGTCGAAACCGGCTACCTCGAGGACATCTGGAACGCTCCCACCAAGGACATCTACGACTACACGGCCACCCCGGAGTTCCCGCCGGCACCGGACGAAGTCACCATTACCTTCGAAGCCGGCATCCCGGTGGCCGTCGACGGGGTCAAGCGCACTCCGCTGCAGGTCATCCAGGAACTGAACCGCCGCGCCGGTGCCCAGGGCGTTGGCCGCATCGACGTCGTCGAGGACCGCCTGGTCGGCATCAAGTCCCGGGAGATCTACGAAGCTCCCGGCGCCATGGCCCTCATCACCGCTCACAAGCACCTCGAGGACGTCACCATCGAGCGCGAGCAGGCGCGCTTCAAGGCCACCGTCGGCCAGCGGTGGTCCGAGCTGGTCTACGACGGCCAGTGGTTCTCCCCGCTCAAGCGCTCCCTGGACGCTTTCATCGAGGACACCCAGAAGTACGTGTCCGGCGACATCCGCATGGTCCTTCATGGCGGCCAGGCCATCGTCAACGGCCGCCGATCCGACACCTCGCTCTACGACTTCGACCTCGCCACCTACGACACCGGCGACACCTTCGACCAGTCGCAGGCCAAGGGCTTCATTGAGCTGTGGGGAATGTCCTCCAAGGTCGCCGCAGGCCGCGACCTGCGGGTTGCGGGAAAGTAGCCCCTGTGGCTGAGCCAAAATCTGAAGCGACAAACACCGGCGCGCTGTGGGGCGGCCGGTTCGCCGGCGGCCCCGCAGATGCGCTTGCCGCGCTGAGCAAGTCCACGCACTTCGACTGGCGGCTGGCCCGCTACGACATCGCCGGTTCCAAGGCGCACGCGCGCGTGCTGCACAAGGCCGGTCTGCTCGACGACGGCGAACTCGAAGGCATGCTCGCGGCGCTCACCCTGCTGGATGACGACGTCGCGAGCGGCGCCTACCAGCCTGCCGAGAGCGACGAGGACGTGCACGGTTCCCTCGAACGCGGGCTCATTGAGCGCGCGGGAACCCAGTTGGGCGGCAAGCTCCGGGCCGGGCGTTCGCGCAACGACCAGGTGGCCACGCTGGGCCGGATGTTCCTGCGCGACCATGCCCGCATCATCGCCCGCGGCGTGCTTGCCACGATCGACGCCCTCGTTGAGCAGGCCAAGGCCCACCAGGGCGTGGCCATGCCTGGACGGACGCACCTGCAGCATGCCCAGCCTGTCCTGTTGAGCCACCACCTGCTGGCCCACGCCTGGGCATTGTTGCGCGACGTGCAGCGGTTCCAGGACTGGGACAAGCGCGCCGGTGTCTCCCCGTATGGTTCCGGTGCCTTGGCCGGTTCCTCGCTCGGCCTGGACCCTGAGGCAGTCGCCGCCGATCTCGGGTTCTTCTCGGCGGTCCACAACTCGATCGACGGCACCGCCTCGCGGGATGTCTTCGCCGAGTTCGCATGGATCTGCTCGATGATCGGCATCGACCTGTCGCGGGTCTCCGAGGAAATCATCGTGTGGGCCACCAAGGAGTTCTCCTTCGTGACGCTTCATGATTCGTACTCCACGGGGTCCTCGATCATGCCGCAGAAGAAGAACCCGGATGTCGCCGAACTCGCCCGCGGCAAGGCAGGGCGCCTCATTGGCAACCTGGCCGGCCTGTTGGCAACGCTCAAGGGCCTGCCGCTCGCGTACAACCGCGATCTGCAGGAAGACAAGGAACCGGTTTTCGACGCCGCGGACACCTTGGAAGTGCTGCTCCCGGCCGTGTCCGGCATGATTGCCACGCTCACCTTCAACACCGGGCGCATGGCATCCTTGGCACCGCAGGGCTTCGCGCTTGCCACGGACATCGCCGAGTGGCTGGTCCGCCAGGGTGTGCCGTTCCGGGAGGCGCACGAGCTCTCCGGCGCCGCGGTGAAGCTGGCTGAAGGACGCAGCGTTGAACTGTGGGACCTCACGGACGAAGAGTACGCGGGCATTTCCGCGCACCTGACCCCCGAGGTCCGCACCGTGCTCAGCACCGAAGGCTCGCTCAACAGCCGCAACTCCCAGGGCGGAACGGCCCCGGCCGCCGTCGAGCGCCAACTGCTTGCCCTCGAAGCAGAACTCGCAGCGGTACGGAAGTACGCGGCCTAGACACCAACGCTCGCTCACCTTTGGGCCGTTTCCGGCCAACGCTCGCTCACCGTTGGGCCGTTTTCCGACAACGCGCCTGCAGTAGCTGCAGGAGCGTTGGAGGTTTTCGAGCCATAGCTGAGCGAGCGTTGTCCGTTAACGGGCGTTAACCCTGTCGGATACTATGGCGCTATGACCGAGATCACTACCTCAGCGCTTCTTGCCGAGCTCCACAAAGCCGCCGGAACTGTCACCGACGTTGTCGCCAAGCTCGACGAGGCCGATGTCGCAGCTCCCTCCGAGCTGCCCGGGTGGACCCGCGGCCACGTGCTGGCCCACATTGCCGGCATCTCCAACGCCATGGCCCGCCAGCTGGAATACGCAGCCCGCGGTGAGACCATCGACCTCTACGACGGCGGCTACGAGGGCCGTACGAAGGCCATCGAGCTGGCGGCGAGCCACAGCCTCGCTGAACACCGTGCCGCTACGGAAGCTGCCCTCTCGCGGGCACTGAGGGCCTTCGACGGACTCGTGGAGTCCGGCTGGAACACCCGGATCAGCTTCCGGAATGGAACAGTGCTCGATGGCGGCCTGGCGCTCTGGCGCGAACTGGTCATCCACGTCTCGGATCTGGGAGTCGGCCGCGGCCCGGAGGTCTGGAGCCGGCAATTCTGCGAGCATCTCTTCGATTTCCTCTCGGCCCGTGTCCCGGCCGACCAGAAGCTCGTGCTTCAGCCACTGGGTCTTCCGCAGCTGGTCATCGGCTCCGGCCGGCAGTCCGTCGCCATCAACGGAATGATCACGGATATCGCAGCCTGGCTCGCCGGCCGGACGCCTAACCTGGGGAGCCTGCGGGCCTCTGCCGACGCGGACGGCGTTGACCTGCCGGAACTTCTCCCGTGGCCATCGAGCGTTCCCGCGGCCCACTAACGCCGGCGCGTTTGCTTGCCGCTGCCCGCCACAAGTGCATCGTGGCGTAGGAACGCCACGGGCTCACGTTGCGGAAGTCGGCAGGCAGGCCTTCCGAGGCCGCCAGGTTCTTGAGGCCGTTCCGGACTGCCGCATCGTTGGCGAGGAAGACGTCCGGGTCGCCGATGACCCTCATCGCCACATAGCCCACGGTCCAGGGTCCGACGCCGGGCAGCGGCAACAGTTTGTCCGCTAGCGTATGGGGGTCATCGCCGTAGCCGAAGTCGAGCTCCCCGCTGGCCATGGCTGCCGCCGCGGCCAGCACGGAATCTATGCGGCGCTGCGGACCCTTCAGCAGTTCCCGGCCCGAGCGGGCGATCTCCTCGGCCGTGGGAAAGAGGCGATCCAGGCCCGGAGCGCGTCCGCCGTGCCCTTCCGGCAGACGGGTTCCGGCGTCGGAAAGCTGGGTCAACGCCGTGCGGGCTGCGGCTACCGTGATTTGCTGGCCGATCATTGCGCGGACGAGGAGTTCCTGGGGATCCACTGCGCCCGGGACCCTGATCCCGGGCGTATCGCGGACAGACGGACCGAGCCTGGCATCGGCGGCCAACGCCTCGTCGATGGCCACGGGATCGGCGTCGAGATCGAACAATCGCCGCACCCGGCTGAGGAGTACGGGAAGATCGTGAAGATCCACCGTACTGACGGCGAGGGTCAGCGCGCCGCCGCGCGCCCCGGCGTCGTAATCCACCGTGAAGACCGCATTGCCGCGGGGCAAGCGGAGGGTTCGCGTATAACTGCTTGCGCTCGCCAGCTCGACGCCGGGAACCGCGCGGGCCGCGAGGAAATCGAAAATCCCCGTATCGAAAGGCTCCCGGTATGGCAGGTTGAGGGTCAGGGCGGTAGCCTCGCCTTGCCTGCCTTGGTGGCCCAAGGGCTTCGCGGTGGCCCGGAGCGCAGTGGGAGTCAGGGAGAAGACCTCGTTGATGGTGTCGTTGAACTGCCGGACACTGTTGAACCCGGCTGCGAACGCCACGTCCGAGAGTTTCATCGAGGTGGAGACCAAGAGCGTCCTGGCGGTCTGCGCACGGCGGGCCCGCGCCAAGGACAGCGGACCGGCGCCGAGTTCATGGCTGAGGATCCTGTTGAGCTGGCGGGAAGAGTAGCCCAGCCTGGAGGCGAGTCCTTCGACGCCGAACCGCGAGAGCGCGCCGTCGTTGATGAGCCGCATCGCCCTCCCGGCGACGTCCGAGCGCACGTTCCACGCCGGCGTGCCCGGAACCGCCTCCGGAAGACAGCGTTTGCACGCTCTGTACCCGGCCTCGTGCGCGGCGGCCGAGGTTTCGTAGAAAGTCACGTTTTCGGCCTTGGGTGTCCGGGCGGGGCACGACGGCCGGCAGTAGATGCCCGTCGAGCGGACGGCGGTGAAGAACTGGCCGTCGAACCGGGGATCCCGCGCATCGATGGCACGGTAGCGTTGCCAAAAGTCCATGGCTTCATCCTTTCAGCATCGGCAGGCCCCTCCTAGCGGAAATCGGACATTGCCGGCGGCGGATCCGGGCCGCGGATTTGCTAGGGTCTGGGCATGACAACGCAAGGCGCATCCCCGGAAGCCATCCGGGCCATTCTTTCCGGAGACCCGCGCGACGTTGCCCCTTTGCTCCTTGGCGCCGTGCTGAGCCACCGGACTCCTGAGGGCACGGTTTCCGTCCGGCTCAGTGAGGTGGAAGCGTATCTGGGTCCGCGGGGCTCGGCCCAACCCGATCCTGGATCCCATACCTTCGGCGGCCCCACCCCCCGGAACGCACCGATGTTCGGCCCGGCAGGGCACCTATACGTCTACTTCACGTATGGCATGCACTATTGCGCCAACATTGTCTGCGGTCCCGACGGCGTTGCGTCCGCGCTGCTGTTGCGGGCAGGGGAGGTGGTGGCCGGGCAGGCCCTGGCACAGTCCCGCCGTCCGGCGTCGAAGTCGCTGACCGACCTCGCCAGCGGGCCCGCCCGGCTTGCCTCCGCAATGGGGCTGACTACGGCGGACAGCGGCCGCGATGCCCTGGCTGAACCGTTCGGCCTCGAACTTCCGGTCACGCCGGCGGCCCCCTCGGCAGTCGCGAGCGGTCTCCGCGTCGGAGTATCCGGCGACGGCGGTTCCGCCGATTACCCGTGGCGGTTTTGGCTTTCCGGGGACCCCACGGTGTCCCGCTACAAGCCGGGCCGGAGCCGTGCCGTCGGGAAGCCTTTGTAGGAGCCGCTGTAGAAGCCCCTGAGGAATCCCGGGAGGATTCCCTCAGGCGGCGTGTTCGGTCCTGGTCGGTTCGGCGACGTACGCACAGTGGTTGTCGGGCACTTCGAAGGGCGCCAGGCGGCCGAGCAGCGAATCACGTACCTGGGGCCATTCGTCGCGCAGGATCGAGAAAACGGCGGTGTCGCAACGGCCGCCGTCAGGAGCGAAGCGGTGCCCGCGCAGCGTGCCCTCGTAGCTGGCCCCGAGCCGCTGGATTGCCGAGGCGCTGCGCGTATTGCGGGCATCGCAGCGGAAGGCAACCCGGTGGACGTCCAGGACATCGAAGGAGTAGGCCAGCAGCAGTTGCTTCGCGGCCGGATTGACGTGACTGCCCCAGAACGGCCGCCCGTAGAAAGTGCCGCCGATTTCCAGCCGCTGTTGGCGGGGACTGTACTCGCACAGGGAGGAGGTTCCGAGGAGTGCTCCCGTCCGTTGCTCGACGACGGCGAACGGTAAGGTTGCCGGATCTTCGAGGCGGGCCGCGAAGAGTCCGGCCAGTTCGGCGGCGCTCAAAGGCTGCTCGGCGGCCATGCCGGACCACATCCCGGAGTCCACGAAATCGAAGAGCGGACCGGCATGTGCGGGGGAGAGCGGGACAAGGCTGATGCCGTGTCGGGTCAGGGCAACGTCGTGCTGCATTGCAGCATTGAAGCACCACTGGGTACGGATGGAAAAGCTCACGAGGTTAGCGCCGGGTGAACATTGCGTGACGCACCGGCGTGGGGGCAGTTTCACGCACGTCAAGCAAAACCGCTGTAGAATGGACGGTCCGTCTTTTTCGATAGGGGAACGTTTCGATGCACGACGCTGATTTGATCCACGAGCGGGAGTACGTGGCCGGTCTCTACTCGCGCCTGGATGAGCTGCGAGAGGAAAAGCGCCAACAGCTGGCGCAGGTCCGGCGCGCCGGAGCGGTCGGCACCATGCAGAACGTTTCGGAAAGGGACGCCTTCGCGGCACTGTACGAGGACCGCCTTGCCCAGCTCGACGCCGTCGACGACCGTCTCGTGTTCGGACGGCTCGACCTGGACTCCGGAGAGGCGCAGTACATCGGCCGCATCGGACTGTCCACGGCGGATCTCCAGCGGCTGATGGTCGACTGGCGCGCCCCGGAAGCCGGCCACTTCTACCAGGCGACCGCGTTCGACCGGCAGGGCGTCCGCCGTCGTCGCCACCTGATCCTGCAAGGCCGCGAGGTCAAGGCGATCGAAGACGATGTCCTGGATGCCAGCATGCTGGCGGACAACGCCTCCCTCCAGGGTGAGGGCGCACTCCTCGCGGCCCTGAATTCCAAGCGCACCGGCCGCATGTCGGACATCGTCGGCACCATCCAGTCCGAGCAGGACCGGATCATCCGCTCGTCCATGTCGGGTGCCTTGGTTGTCCAGGGCGGTCCCGGTACCGGCAAGACGGCCGTCGCGCTCCACCGCGCCGCCTACCTGCTGTACACCCACCGTGACCGCCTGAAGTCAGCGGGCGTGCTGCTCGTTGGACCTTCGTCGTCGTTCATGCACTACATCGAGCGGGTCCTGCCGTCCCTCGGCGAGACCGGCGTCGTCATGGCGAGCCTGGGCCGCCTCATGCCCGGTATCCATGCCGTCCCTGAAGCGGATCCCGACATCGCAGCGCTCAAGGGCAAGCTGAACATGGCGGAGGTCATTGCCAATGCCGTGGCCAACCGGCAGCGGACTCCCGCAGAGGACCGCATCCTGGAGGTCGATTCCCGTAAGCTCACGCTGTCCGTGCGGCAAGTCCGGCGCGCCCGGGACAGGGCGCGCGCCACCGGCAAGCCGCACAACGAAGCGCGGGTGACGTTCGTGAAGATCCTGCTCCGCGAGCTGACGGAGCAGCTCACGGAGATCGTCGAGGAAGCGAACATCGGCAACAATGCCGACCGTTCCTACCTCGCCGAAGATGTCCGTTCGGCGCGCGATGTCAGGATCGTCCTGAACCTGTGCTGGATGCCCATGACGCCCGAGAAGCTCGTTTCCGAGCTCTTCAGCAAGCCCGCCATCCTGGAAGCCTGCACTCCGCACCTCACGCCGGCGCAGCGCGCCCTCCTGCTTCGTCCCGCGGATGCGCCGTGGACGGAAGCCGATGTTCCGCTGCTCGACGAGGCCGCTGAGCTCCTGGGCGAGCTGGATCCTGCCGCCGGCAGGGGACTGGCACAGCAAGAGCACGACCGTGCCCGCGACATCGCCAACGCCAAGCAGACCCTGGTCAACATGGAGGCCATGGGCGTCGACGTGTTGATGACGGCCGAGGAACTGGCGGACCAGAACCAGGAACGCGAAACGCGACTGACCGCGGCAGAGCGAGCCACGAGCGACCGTTCGTGGGCGTTCGGACACATCGTGGTGGACGAAGCCCAGGAACTCTCGCCCATGCAGTGGCGGCTTTTGGTCCGCCGCTGCCCGTTGAAGTCCTTCACGATCGTCGGGGACATCGCCCAGACGAGCTCCTCTGCCGGTGCGAATTCGTGGCAAAGTGCCCTCGCGCCGTCGTTCGGTGACCGCTGGCAGCTCGAAGAACTCACCGTCAACTACCGCACCCCCTCGCAGATCGCCGAAGCGGCGGTCCGCATGGCGAACCGCGCGGGGCTGGTTGTTTCGGCTCCGAAGGCCGTCCGTGAGGGCAAATGGTCGCCCATCGTGGACCGCGTGGACAAAACCGGGATAGTGGACAGGCTCGTCGAAATCCTTCCGGAAGAACTGGAAGCGATCGACGGCGGCCTCCTCGCCGTGATTGCCGACGGCGCCCTCCTGCCGCAAGCCGCAGCCGCCCTTCGTCGGGTCTATGGCCACCGCGTAGGCACCGGAGCGGGCAGCTACTCCCAGGACATCGTGGTCATCAGTCCGAAGGAAGCCAAGGGCTTGGAGTTCGATGGCGTAGTTGTTCTTGAGCCTGCTGCCATGCTGAACCACGAACACCGGAAGGTGGGCGATCTCTACGTCGCCATGACGCGTCCGACGCAGCGGCTGCGCCTCATTACCGCCGCACCGTTGCCTGCGGGCATCGAGCGCTGAGCCAAGCAAGCAAGCCCGACCGCAATCCTGCTAACTTAGAACTCGTGTCACACGTAAACAACCTCGAGTCCCAGCACAACGACCCGAGCTTTGCCAATATCTGGCAAGAGCTCAAATGGCGCGGCCTTATCCACGTTTCCACTGATGAAACGGAATTGGAAAAGCTGCTCGGCGGGGACCCGATCACGTATTACTGTGGCTTCGATCCCACGGCTCCGTCCCTGCACCTTGGCAACCTTGTCCAGCTCCTGCTCATGCGCCGCCTGCAGTTGGCCGGCCACAAGCCGCTCGGCCTGGTGGGCGGCTCCACCGGCCTGATCGGCGATCCGCGCCCGACGGCGGAACGCACCTTGAACACCAAGGACACCGTTTCGGAGTGGGTTGGCTACCTTCAGGCCCAGGTCCGCCGATTCCTCAGCTTCGAGGGTGACAATGCGGCACGCATGGTGAACAACCTTGACTGGACCGCGCCCTTGAGCGCCATCGATTTCCTGCGCGAAATCGGCAAGCACTTCCGCGTGGGCACCATGCTCCGCAAGGATGCCGTTGCCTCCCGCCTCAGCTCCGATGAGGGCATCAGCTACACCGAGTTCAGCTACCAGATCCTGCAGGGCATGGATTACCTCCAGCTCAACCGCGACTACGATTGCGTGCTGCAGACCGGCGGTTCGGACCAGTGGGGCAACCTCACGAGCGGCACGGAACTCATCCGCAAGGTCGATGGGAAGGTTGTCCACGCCCTCGGCACGCCCCTCATCACCAACTCGGACGGAACGAAGTTCGGTAAGAGCGAAGGCAACGCCATTTGGCTGGACGCCCACATGTGCAGCCCCTACGCCTTCTACCAGTTCTGGCTCAACACCGCGGATGCCGACGTCGTTGACCGCCTCAAGGTCTTCACTTTCCTGAGCCGCGCCGAGATCGAGGAACTCGGAACCGCTGTTGCCGAGCGCCCATTCGCCCGCGAGGGCCAGCGCAGGCTCGCCTACGAAGTCACCTCGCTGGTGCACGGAGTCGATGCGACGGAGAAAGTGATCGCTGCTTCGGCTGCGCTGTTCGGCAACGGCGATCTCTCGGTTCTGGACGAAGTGACCTTGGCGTCCGCAACGGCTGAGCTGCCGTCTGCCTCGATCGGCGCGGATGGCCTGGGCATCGTCGATCTCTTGGTTGCTTCCGGACTGTCCGAGAGCAAGTCTGCTGCCCGACGCACGGTGGGGGAGGGCGGCGCCTACGTGAACAACAGCAAGGTAACCGATCCGGACGCCGTGATCGACCAGGCGGAACTGCTTCACGGCCGGTACCTGTTGTTGCGCCGCGGGAAGAAGAACCTGGCCACCGTCGAAGTGACCGTCTGACCTTCTATTGCACGCTCCTCCGGGCCGACTTGCGCGGCTCCGGGGGAGCGTGTATCGTTTTCTGAGTCGCTGCCGCTGAAGCGGATAAATTGCGACAAAATCCCATGGAATGTGAATAATCCGATTCAGACCAATAGTCTGGGAATTGGATGATTTATAGACTCTGCGGGGAAATTCGATTCACTTGGGTGAATTTCCGGAGAAATTCTGGATTTGCAAAGTTGAAATGAATGAAATAAAGTAGAAGCATCGCAGCGAGGAAATACGGAACATCGAATTCAATCGAATTTGTTCCGCGAAGTACTCGGATTGTGTCTGTTGTTTGAGAACTCAATAGTGTGCCAAGTTTGTTGATACCGATTTTTTATTAAATTGGTTGTTTTGGCTGGTCCTGTGTCACCTCCGTGGTGCGGGGCTGGTTTTTTACAGCTGGTTTCAAATTTTGTGCAGCCTGGCCGTCCGTTATTTCCGGTGGTTGTGGTTGTGTCTGTTTTTGTTTTACTTCAACGGAGAGTTTGATCCTGGCTCAGGATGAACGCTGGCGGCGTGCTTAACACATG